>CATLZI010000201.1 GCA_950063125.1 uncultured Porticoccus sp.
TTTTTTTGTGTCCCCTGGTAGGGGCCCAGCCCCTCTTGCGTTTCTCCATTGAAATCCGTGTTCACCGGGAGCTCTACATGAGGAGCCGCTCGAACAAAATCTCGACTCAACGGATTGACTGATTGGAGCTCGCTTACGGTGAGCTCACCGCCCTCCCCATGGTAAGAATCTGCGCCAAAACGTTTATTATCTTCCAGTCGACGAAACAATTTTAAAGCGCGATCCCATCCCCAGAGGTCTGTCCCGGCAACTTGACCCCAGTGGTCATAATCGGCTTTGTGACCTCTGATATAGACCATGGCGTTGATAGAAGAGGACCCGCCAAGTGTTTTCCCACGAGGCCAAAACAGGCGGCGCTCCTTCAGATGTTCTTGAGGTTCGGTTTCAAGAGCCCAATTCAGCTTTTTACTATTGGAAAGGAGTGCTATACCTATAGGCATATGTATGAGTGGATTTTTATCCTTTGGGCCCGCTTCTAGCAACGCTACTCGCTTTGAAGAGTCCGCCGTAAGCCGGTTAGCCAACACACAGCCCGCCGACCCGGCGCCGACAATAATGTAATCGTACATAATAACTCACCTATTATTTGATTATGCTCAGCCCAGAATACGAACAGCAGCCTCTATAAGACGCCGGACCCAGGCTGTATAGGGTGGAAAAAGAAGATGCATAAGAGAATGTTTATCCTCCATCAACGCCTTTTCATGCGAAAAAGCGCGGAAACCGTATTCACCGTGTGCCGCCCCTATCCCGGAATTATTAACTCCACCAAACGGCAGGCCCGGATGTAGAAAATGCACAACTGTAAGGTTGACTCCTACAGCGCCGGAGCTCGTTCGCTCGATAATATCCGTGGCAAAAGCCTCGTTTTTGTCGAATATGTAAAGCGCAAGCGGTTTAGGGTTATCGTTGATTTTCTTGATAACCAGATCAATATCGTCGAATTCAATAACGGGTAAGATCGGGCCGAATAACTCCTCACGTGAAATATCCATGTCGCTCGATACATTTGAAATCAACGTCGGAGCAATAAAATTCTCTTCAGCATCTGTAACACCGCCTTCAAAGACTCTTGCACCTTTGTTTTTGGCATCATCTATCAGGTTTGAAACTCGCTGGAAATGACGTCGATTTACAATCCGGCAATAGTCGGCGGTCGATTTCTGGGCTTCTGGTGTTTTTCCATAGACTCGCCCAATTTCCGTTTTAAGTGCTTCATTGAATTGATCTGCGATATTAACGTGCACAAAAACATGATCTGGGGCGATACAGGTCTGTCCATTATTGGCAAACTTACCCCAGACAATGTTTCTTGCAGCCCTCTTTATGTTGGCATCTGGGCCAACAATGGTCGGGGACTTACCCCCCAATTCCAGTGTCACTGAGGAAAGGTTCTTGGCGGCAGCCTCCATGACCACCTTGCCTACCGCAGGACTGCCCGTGAAGAATATGTGGTCGAAGGGTAAGGCCAACAGTTTCTGCGCTACCGCGGCATCACCCTCAATCACGGAAACCAGATCGGGAGGGAAGGTTTCGGCGACAATGTTGGCAATCACCTTTGAGGTATGTGGTGTCATTTCCGAGGGTTTAATGATGGCTCCGTTCCCTGCAGCCAACGCTGAGACGAGAGGCCCGAGCGCAAGATTGAGCGGATAATTCCACGGTGCAATAATCAGGCACACTCCCTTTGGTTCTGGCCGAACATAAGATTTCGTGCCCAGAACACCAACGGATGCAGCCACTCGCTTCGGACGCATCCATTTACGCAAGTGTTTTTTAGTGTGTCGAATTTCCTGAAGCACCGGCAGGAGTTCAGTTAATTTGACTTCTGGAGCGGGTTTTCGAAAGTCCGCCGCGCAAGCCGCAATGATGTTTGATTCGTAGCGTTTAATTGAATCCCGCAGCTGGTCGAGCTGCGCTATTCGAGCCTCCAAGGTAAAACTTCCGCGACGCGCAAGTTGTGCCCGCTGTAGGGCCGCGAACGTTGAATCAATCGTATCGCTGGTTGACACATTGGGCAGCCCAACCTCCGCCAGACTAGCAATCTGCATTATAAAATCACCTCTTGCCGAACGAGACTGTTGTTATTTTCAATCGGATTACTAGTCTTCATAGAGGACATAGTCCTCTTTTGTGGCACCACAGTCCGGACAGCACCAATCGTCTGGAATATCTTCAAAACGAGTGCCGGCAGGGAAGCCTTCGGCTTCATCTCCGAGAGCTTCATCGTAGATATGGCCGCAAGTGATGCAGACCCACTTCCGATAGGTATCTTTTTGAGTCGAGTCTTTCGGCGATTTTGAAGAGTTAGGCTTGGGTTTCGCTTTGGGCTTTGTTTTATTTTTAGCTGAAGGAGTAGATGCGTCCGTTGCTTTCTGCGATGCTCCCTCGGTCTTAGCTTGGCTGGCAGTACGGACCGCTATATTGGTTGCGGACACCGAAAGTTCCGAGTTCGCTTCTTGAAGCGCAACGAAGTCAACCTTATCCCTGACGGCACAGTCTGGACAGGACCAGTCTTCAGGAATTTTTTCCCAGGTCGTTCCTGCAGGAAAGCCTTCGTGCGGATCACCAACCACTTCGTCGTATACATAACCACAATCAGGGCATTGATACTTAGCCATTTAGAGCACCTTTCAAACGATATTATTGTCTTTGTTTTGGTAGCGCCCGACGCGCACCCTCTTTCAGGTGCACGTCAGAGGCTCTTTTTCTGCAACGTAAATAAAGTAAACGAGGTATATAAGTTCCGATTAGCCGATCATTTAGCCGCGGCGGTATCGACTGATTCAGAATCAGTCCCACCAAATTTACGCTCATAGAATTCACGCTTGCCGGGTTGAATCTGAATCTTATCGAGATCTCCTTTAGCCCAATCCAGCACCCGGTGGTCCATTATCGACCGAAACCATGAGGGAAACATTGCGGCCAGGAACATTCCGGGATATCCCGATGGTAAGGAAGGCAGGTCTTTGAAGTCGCGAAGCGATTGATAGGACCTTGTAGGATGGGCGTGATGGTCGGAATGTCGTTGCAAATGAAACAGAATCAGGTTCGACATAATATGGTTTGAGTTCCATGAGTGGTGCGGTTGTTGACGCTCATAACGTCCATCCGACATCTTCTCGCGCAGCAATCCGTAATGCTCAATGTAGTTGGCGCTGGTCAGCTGCCACCAGCCAAAGGCCATTTGAATGGGCAAAAAGATCAGCATTAAGGGACCAAAAAACGCCAGCAATCCCGCATAAAGCACAGCGGTCAAAATCATAGGCTGAAGAACTTCGTTCTCCAGGCTCCAGACACTTTTTCCACAACGACTGAGGCGCTGTTCCTCTAAATCCCATGCCCGCTTGAAAGCACCGGGAATTTCACGCAGTGAGAATGAGTAAATGGACTCACCCATGCGGGATGTCGCCGGGTCCATCGGCGTAGCCACATCACGGTGATGCCCCTTATTGTGCTCAATGAAGAAATGACCATATCCGACCACGGCGAGGACAAGCTTGGCCATCCAACGGTCAAACGTTTCTTTTTTATGGCCAAGTTCGTGGCCTGTGTTCAGAGCCAGGCCATTCACGATTCCCAGGGAAAGGGCCAATGCCAGAAACTCGAAAACATTCATTGGTTGCGTGGATACCCACCAGGCACTGACAATCAAGGCCGCATAATGAATAGGAACAGTTAAGTAGGTCAGTACCCGGTAGTAACGATCCTGTTCAAGCCGAGGCACGGCCGACTCGGGGGGGTTGGAAAAATCCTCTCCAAACATGGCATCAATCAAGGGAACTGCGCCATACCAAAGGATCAACACCAATCCGTACCAAATGCTCCATCCAGTTTGGGATACCAAATAAAGGCCAATAAGAGGCGTCGCTGGCCACAGCACAGAAAGGACCCACAGGTGGCGTTTTCTGTCCACATAACCTTCGGCATCAGGGTCTCTCTGAAGAGACTCTGTTGTTAAGACATTTTCTGACATTGACATTAGGATCACCTTATTGTTTTTCAGCTTGATCATTTTTCTACATTGTGCGCACACCGAGCCCCTCAGGTGAACGGACAAGCTGTAGGCATAAACAGGTTTGCCGAGAACCTGAGATCAAACAACTACTCTAAGGGGTAGTTTTCGCACTAGACATCTATCAATATGCTTCAACCCCATAGCGCCCTCCCGTTTCGGGGCGACGAAGCAGGAGATCGGATTGTCATGACACGCCATAGCTTGGAAGACTGGTGTCGGAGGATGTCTGAAAGGATGTGGGCTCGTCAGTGTTTCATTACTCAAGGGTGTTTAGACCGCTATTGCCCGAGCGCTTCTGCTACGCCTGAATCAAAGGTAGTTCTGTATCGGGCCCCGCCAGGCTATGGAAAATCTGTACAAGTGGCCTTGGCAGCAAACACTCGCGACCCGGAACTTGAAAACGCCGTCTACATCAATGCTCGCTCCTACCCTGATTCAGGCGAAGTTATTGACGGTTTGTTTGATGCGTTGGTTTTATATC
>CATLZI010000202.1 GCA_950063125.1 uncultured Porticoccus sp.
TGAAGCAGGCCAGCGCGAGCTGTCAGTCACGGCAACCGGCGAGAAGGGAACCCGCACTTTCTCCGTCACTGTGCGCATCGACACCCCCAATGAATTCGACTATTTCAGGAATGGTGGCATTCTGCACTATGTACTGCGCAAGCTCACCGGCACACAGTGAACCTGTAGCAGGCACAAACCCCGTATTTCAGTTCGCGTCAGCAAGACGGGGGTAATCGGTGTACCCCCGCTCGTCGCCACCGTAAAAGCTGGCGGAGTCCCATTCATTCAGCTGGGCATGACGACGGAAACGCTCGGGGAGGTCGGGGTTGGCAATAAACGGACGGCCAAAGGAGACCAGATCACAACGGCCTGCCTTGATCCGTCGGCGCGCCTCATCGGCCGTGTATCCGCCATTGGCGATATAACAACCTTTATACCCAGCCCGGATAGCATCGATTACCTGCTCGGGCCGACCGTCGGCATGGTTGCCCTGAAAGGAATCCTCCACCACCTCAAGGTAGGACATCCCGGTCCGATTCAGCCGCTCGGCAAAGGTCCCATAGGTGGCCACTGGGTCATCGTCATACATATCATTGAAACTGCCGGTGGGGCTGACCCGGATGCCGGAACAATCGGCACCCCAGACAGAGAGAACGGCATCCACTACCATCATCGGAAAACGCAGCCGGTTTTCTAGAGAACCGCCAAATTCATCGTCGCGCTGATTGCTGCCGCTGCGCAAAAACTGGTCGATCAGATAGCCATTTGCCGCGTGGATCTGAACACCGTCAAATCCGGCCCGCCGGGCATTCTCCGCGCCGGCCCGGTATTGATTGACGATGCCGGGAATCTCATCTTTGCCCAGCGCCCTGGGCTGGGGGACATCCACCATTCCCGAGTCGGCGCTGATAAAAGTCTGCGCCCCGCGGGGCTTGATTGCGGAAGGCGCCACGGGCTGCGCGCCATCCGCCTGTAGAGCGGGATGGGAAATCCGACCCACATGCCAGAGCTGCAGATGAATTCGGCCTCCCGCCTGATGTACAGCATCCGTGACCTTGCGCCAGCCATTGATTTGTTCGTCCGTATAGATGCCGGGCGTAAAAGCGTAACCTTTACCCTGCCGGGAGACTTGGGTTGCCTCACTGATAATCAGTCCGGCGCCAGCCCGCTGCCGATAGTACTCAGCATTCATCGCATTGGGAGCATCACCTGGCTGAGTAGATCTGGAGCGGGTCAGCGGCGACATGATAATACGGTTCGGCAATAGCAGGTTGCCGAGCTTGTAGGGTTCAAAAAGTATGTCAGTCTGCTTGCTCATCTTCCTCTCCTGGTTCCTGTTGCAATAATCTGTCCAGCCCCCTTACACGTCCAGATTTTCTGTACGTGTACATCACGACATCAGCACACATTCGGCGGATTGACTATCCGCCGACCCGTGACGGGTAATGGAACGATATGTTTTCCTGGTAAAAAATTCCCCGACAATATCTGACCATATGCCGACAAATCCACCTGCTGTGGCCCATAATCAGTATCATATAACCATGTTACAGCTTTGTCGGATCGCAGCACGACAAATAACCAAACCGATCTTTGCGGGAGTAAACAATGCAGCAACCGGTCAATCGTCAGGTAATCCTCAAATCAAGGCCTTCCGATGTTCCACAGGCGGAAAACTTTGCTGTTATCGAATCAACGATACCCACCCTGGACGACGGACAGGTACTGATTCGCAACGTATACCTATCGGTGGAGCCTGCCATGCGCGGCTGGGTCAGCGCGGTCGCCAATTATTCCGAACCGGTCGCGATAGATGGCGTAATGCGCAGTCTCACTGTGGGACATGTGGTGGAGTCGCGCCATCCTGACTTCCAGATTGGCGAGGTCGTAACGGGTATGTTTGGTTGGCAGGACTATGCGGCCGTCGAGGCAGCCGCCATTCAACGCAAGGTGCCCGATAACGGACTGCCGATCTCCACAGCGCTCGGCGTTTTGGGAATCAATGGATTAACCGCTTATTTTGGACTTTTCGACCTGAGCCAGCCGGGCCCGGGCGACACCGTAGTTGTATCTACTGCCGCTGGTGCAGTGGGCTCCTGTGTGGGCCAACTGGCCAAACTGCATGGTTGCCGTACCATTGGTATTACCGGTGGCCCCGAAAAAGTGGGCCTTTGCCGAGAGGTTTTTCAGTACGACGAAGCGATTGATTACCAAACTGATCATTTCGAAGCGGCACTCGCCCTGGCCTGTCCGGATGGCGTGGATATCTATTTCGATAACACCAGCGGTCCGATCAGCGATGCAGTGATGCGACACATCAATGTCGGCGCACGTATCACCCTTTGCGGCACCGCCTCAATCACTCGCTGGGATCCCATTCCGCAGGGACCAAGAGTACACCGGCAGCTGTTGGTCAACCGGGCAAGAATGCAGGGCTTTCTGGTATTCGATTATATGGATCGCTATGCTGAGGCGCTTGAAAAACTGACTCCTCTGGTTCGCAATGGTGAGCTTCGATATCGGGAAGCCATTCTCGAAGGCATTGAGCAGGCACCGGATTCCATCGCCAGCCTTTACCGGGGCGACAATCTGGGCAAACGCTTGATCCGTATTGCACCTGACAGAAATTAACCGATGGCAAAACACAGGATGACAGCCCCTCAACCGAGGGCACCTGCCATCACAAACGACGGCAATCCATTGAAAATCATGTCTGACCATGACGCCATCCTATCTCGCTGACATCATCATCCTACTGGTGGCGGCTGTCATCGCTGTACCGCTGGCTCAGACACTGCGACTCGGTGCTGTCCCGGGTTTTCTGATCGCCGGGCTGGCAGTGGGACCCTACGGATTTGGTCTGATCAGCAATGTCAGCGACATCAGTCACCTCGCTGAAATCGGTGTGGTCTTTCTACTGTTTGTGATTGGTATTGAACTGAAACCTTCCCTACTCTGGCAGATGCGCCGCCTGGTATTTGGCCTGGGTTCCCTGCAGGTATTGTTGAGTGCGGTTCTGATCGGCAGTATTGCCTATTTTCTATTCGATATTTCCTCCCATGCGGCCATTTTGATTGGCCCGGCGCTGGCCCTGTCTTCCACGGCTTTTGTCATCCAGCTAATCGCCGACCAAAAGCTGATAAATTCAAGCTATGGTCGCTCCTCTATCGCCGTGCTGCTGATGCAGGATCTCGCCGTAGTCCCTTTACTGGCGCTGGTTCCCCTGCTCTCCGGGCCAGAGATCAAAATGGATGACGATATCTGGCTGACGCTGATCAAATCCGTTTCGATTGTCGCACTGGTAGTCTTTGTGGGACGCTATTTACTGCACCCACTCTTACACCGGGTGGCCATGTCCGGTAGCCGAGAAGTATTCACGGCTTCGGCCGTACTGATTGTGATGGGCACCGCGCTGGCCACTGAACATGCCGGCCTGTCCATGGCGATGGGTGCCTTTCTGGCGGGTATGCTGATCTCCGACTCATTTTACCGCCATCAGGTAATTGCCGAAATTGAGCCCTTTCGCGGCCTGTTGCTGGGTATGTTTTTCATGTCCATGGGGATGTCGCTGAATATAGGTCTACTGCTGGACAAACCGTTTCTCTCCCTTGGCCTGCTCGGTCTACTGTTGCTGGTAAAAATGCTAGTGCTGTTACCGATCTGTCTCCTGTTAGGGCTAAAAACCCGGGTCAGCCTGGCCGTCGCACTGATACTTGCCCAAAGTGGCGAATTTTCTCTGGTGCTTTTTTCTCTGGCAAATAAATCCGGCCTACTCGGCACAGCATTGTTTCAGCAACTTTTACTGGTGGTCTTGCTGAGCATGCTTGCGACCCCGTTACTGGCAAGGAAAGCGGAAAAACTGGCGAAATCTCAACACGGCGAACGACAAGAGCCAGAAACCATCGCTGAAGCACCTATAGTTCTGGCCGGCTTTGGCCGGGTTGGCTGCAATGTCGGTGAAATTCTCACCCGATCTGGCAAATCGTTTGTCGCGTTGGATGCAGATCCGGAAGTCGTTAAGCGGGAGCGAGCCAACGGCCACCCCGTCTATTTTGGCGACGTTCGAAAACCCGAAGTTCTTATATCCGCAGGCGCGACCAATGCCCAAGTCATCATCGTCACTATCAATGATTCGAAAGCCACAAATTTGGATTCGGTTACTGTGGCGATTCAAAGTTTTAAAAAGCCGGTTGTTTTGATCCTTGGCGGACGAAACAAAGGCGCAGATTTTCGGCTACTCCTTCCACATATCAAGTCAAGTCATGTAAGGGATATTATCTCTTATGGAGAAGCCGGCGAGCACATCCTTGCTGCAATAGGGGATGCGGTAAGATCAGTGCAAGTCACTGATCTTAACTCTGCAGTGCGGACAGCCCAGTCTCTGGCTGCTCCCGGGGATGTTGTATTGTTATCTCCGGGATGCGCCAGTTTCGACCAATTTTCGAATTTTGAAGAGCGAGGAAAATATTTTAAATCCCTGGTGGTGGAGATGGGGGCAGCATGA
>CATLZI010000203.1 GCA_950063125.1 uncultured Porticoccus sp.
CGTGACAAGATCATGATGGGTGCCGAGCGGCGCTCCATGGTCATGTCCGAAAAAGAGAAAGAAAATACGGCCTATCATGAGGCAGGTCATGCCATTGTCGGGCGCATGATGCCTGAGCACGATCCGATCCATAAGGTCAGTATTATCCCCCGCGGTCGTGCGCTCGGTGTCACCCAGTTTCTGCCGGAAGAAGACAAATACAGCATGAGCCGCCGCCAGTTGGAAAGCCAGCTTTGCAGTCTCTTTGGTGGCCGTATCGCTGAACAGCTTGTTCACGGGGCTGACGGTGTGACTACCGGGGCGTCGAACGATATCGAACGGGCTACACAGATGGCCCGTAACATGGTGGTACGTTGGGGTTTGTCCGACAAGATGGGGCCGGTTTTGTATGGCACGGAGGAATCGCAGATTCCAGGTGCCGGCAATACAACTTAAACGGAAGAGACTGCCCGTGAGATCGATGTTGAAGTGCGTCAGGTACTCGATAATTGCTATGAACGTGCGAAAAAAATTCTCGAAGACAACATCGATGTACTGCATTCCATGAAAGATGCCCTGATGGAATATGAAACAATTGATGTGGAGCAGGTCGATGATCTCATGGCTCGCAAGCCGGTTCGCCCGCCCCATGACTGGCGTGATGACGATTTTGGTGGCAAACCCGCTCCCGGTGATCCGCCGCCTGCGGATGATTCTGGTAAACCCGGAGTTGTCGGAGGTCCCGCCGAAGAACATTGATGGTTCGACAGCCCCGCCCTTAATGGGCCGGGGACTGTACCGTCAAATTTTTTGAGTCGGTGGCAAGGTATCCTGAGTTTTTCTTTCCTCTGTTGATGAGTAAGGTTGAATGACAGATCTCACTCATTCGTTTATGGACTTTTCTCTACCGAAAATCATGGCGGTATTGAATGTCACACCGGATTCGTTTTCCGATGGTGGCACGTATTACACTGGCAATCGCCAGCCCGATCTCTCCCGGGTTCTCAACCGTGTTGATTTAATGCTTTCAGAAGGGGCTCACCTGATTGACGTAGGGGGGGAGTCCACTCGACCCGGCGCCGAACCGGTTTCCTCTGAAGAAGAGTTGGCGCGTGTTCTGCCAGTGGTTGAAGCGATAGTCAGTCGGTTCGATGTGCCTGTTTCAGTCGATACCAGTACGCCCTCTGTCATTAGTGAGGCGGCTCGTGCCGGCGCCTCAATGATCAATGATGTTCGCGCACTTCGACGCCCCGGAGCGTTGACTGCCGCCGCTACCAGTGGTTTGCCAGTCTGTCTGATGCATATGTTAGGGGAGCCACAACAGATGCAACTGGATCCCGGATATGTGGATATAACTGCCGATGTAAAGGCGTTTTTGTTGGAGAGGGCTACCACCTGCGAGGCGGCAGGTATTCCTCGAAGCAAAATTCTGATTGACCCGGGCTTTGGTTTCGGTAAAACCCTGCAACACAATTTGATATTGTTCAGATCCTTGCCAGAGCTGGTGGGTCTGGGATTTCCGGTGCTCGTGGGAGTTTCCCGAAAATCGTTGGTCGGGGCTATTCTGGACAAGCCGGTGGAAGAGCGCATGGTGGGCAGTGTTGTGCTCGGCATGCTGGCAATCCGGCGAGGTGTAAAAGTGCTGCGGGTACATGATATATCGGCGACCGCCGACGCACTTAAAATATTGCAAGCTGTTGAGGGATAAAACATGGCAAGAATGTATTTTGGTACAGATGGTATTCGCGGGCGCGTCGGTGTGCATCCGATTACAGCAGATTTTGTGCTTAAACTGGGTTGGGCTGCGGGAAAAGTTTTCAGTTCACAAGCTGGCGGGCGAAAACTGATTGTTATGGGCAAGGATACCCGGGTGTCAGGCTATATGTTTGAGTCCGCACTACAGGCAGGGCTGATTGCTGCCGGTGTCGATGTGGCGCTGTTAGGTCCGATGCCGACCCCCGCCATTGCCTATTTGACCCGGACTTTTCGGGCCCAGGCGGGCATTGTCATCAGTGCGTCCCACAATCCTTACTACGATAACGGGATAAAATTTTTTGGCGGTGATGGTTTCAAGTTGCCCGATGAAGTGGAACTGGCTATTGAAAGCTATATGGACAAGCCACTGGTGACCGAGGACTCCCTCAAATTAGGTAAGGCGCACCGGGTTCCCGATGCGGTCGGTCGCTATATCGAGTTCTGCAAAGGCACTCTGCCATCGGGCAGTGACTTTCAGGGTTTGAAAATTGTTGTGGACTGCGCCAATGGAGCCACCTACCACACCGGACCCAGTGTGTTCAGGGAACTGGGCGCAGCCGTTGTAGAAATGGCGGTGGATCCGGATGGTTTTAATATCAATGAGGACTGTGGTTCCACGCGTCCCGCCTTGTTACAGGATGCTGTTATCAGCGAGAAGGCGGATATGGGCATCGCGTTTGATGGCGATGGTGATCGGGTGATGTTTGTAGATCACAAGGGGCATATGGTAGATGGCGATGAATTGCTTTTTGTGATTGCAAAGCATCGCCACCAGCGCGGCGAATGCAGCGGTGTTGCCGGAACCTTGATGAGCAACCTGGGCATGGAGCTTTCGCTCAAGGAGCTCGGTATACCGTTCTATCGCGCCAACGTGGGTGATCGCTATGTCATTGAGGCAATGCGTGAGCGCAAATGGCAGCTGGGGGGCGAGAGCTCCGGCCACATTATTTGCAGTGATCTCACCACAACCGGTGATGGGGTAGTGGCGGCACTGCAGGTATTGCATGCGATGCGTGACACAGATACGCCTCTGAACGCACTCAAAAAAGGCATGCAAAAATATCCTCAGAAAATGATCAATGTGCGGATCAAGCAGAAATTTAATCTGGAGGATTTCCCTGCGATTCAGCAAGCTGTGGTGGCTGCGGAGTCGGAGTTGGCAGAACGAGGCCGTGTATTGCTCCGGCCCTCGGGAACCGAGCCTTTGGTGAGGGTGATGGTCGAGGGAGAGGACGATCAGCAGGTAGCTACACTGGTAAAACAGATTGCCGCCGTGGTTGAAAAAGAGATTGGCTAGTTTACTGCGCGAAAGAGCGATTGATCCTCTGCGATCCCTGATGAGGCACCCTGTGCGGCCCATGGGTTTCCAGGGCCGGTATTTAGCCGTGCTGACTGGTTGTATGTTTTCTGCAACTCCGCTAAGATTGCGCCCCTTTTCAGGGTCGGGAAAACCCTAACATGCGACGTCCATTGGTGGCAGGCAACTGGAAAATGAATGGCAGTCGTGAAGCGATTGACCTTCTTCTGGACGGGTTGTCGGGGATTAGCACAACAGCTGAAGTGGCCGTTTTCCCACCTTATGTTTATCTCCCGCAAGTGGTATCTACACTCTGTGGTTCCGGTATCGACGTGGGCGCCCAGAATGTTTCCGAGTATCAGGCTGGTGCCTATACCGGCGAAGTTGCAGCAGACATGTTGTCGGATATTGGGTGTCGCTATGTGCTCGTGGGTCACTCTGAACGTCGCAGTCTGTTCGGAGAGAAAGACAGGCAAGTAGCGGAGAAATTTGTTGCCAGCCAGCGCAGCGGTCTGATCCCGGTGCTCTGTGTCGGCGAAACCCTTGAACAGAGGGCATCCGGAAAAACCCTGGCGGTGATTGCGGCCCAATTAGACGCAGTATTGGAGCGAGCGGGTCTGGAATCCGTGTGCAATGGAGTGATAGCCTATGAACCAGTCTGGGCGATAGGTACAGGCAAAACTGCCACCGCGGAACAGGCACAGGAAATACATCGGGAAATTCGTCAGCAGTTGGGCGAACCCGGAATGAAAACAAGAATACTTTACGGTGGCAGTGTTAAAGCTGCCAATGCTGCAGAGCTGTTTGCACAACAAGATGTTGATGGCGCTCTGATCGGCGGGGCCTCTCTGGATTCAGACGAATTCAGGGAGATTTGTAAAAAAGCATGCGTTGCGAATTGACTGAATTGAGTAAATGGAAAAAATTATACTGATCGTTCATTTGTTAACGGCGCTTGCCATTATTGGCATGATTCTGTTGCAGCAGGGGAAAGGCGCAGAGGCGGGTGCATCATTTGGTGCCGGTGCCTCGCAAACCATCCTGGGCAGTGCCGGGGGCTGGAATTTCTTCAGCAAAGTAACCGCAATACTGGCAACCCTGTTTTTTATTACCAGTGTATCTCTTGCGGTGATTGCCAAAGATAAAGTGGCGGTGGGTGATAAGATTCTACCAGAGCTGGAAGCTATTCAGCAGATGATGGAGTCAGATGTTCCCAGTGCAGAAGATGGTGAGGAGATTCCTGCTGCTCCAGGCGGTGATACCGGTTCCGCATCGGATATTCCCGTGCCTGATACTGCGCAATAGGAAGCATGAAGCAATGTTTTGCCCAAGTGGTGGAATTGGTAGACACGCTATCTTGAGGGGGTAGTGGCGAAAGCCGTGCCGGTTCAAGTCCGGCCTTGGGCAC
>CATLZI010000204.1 GCA_950063125.1 uncultured Porticoccus sp.
AAAAAGGGTAAATCACCATCCTCGGGGAATGGTGAGGTCATTGGCCTGCATAACTCGGAAATGGAACTCAGGTAATGAAACCAGCTCACGACATTGATAATTCTCTTGCAGAAGCCGGATTGGACACACTGGCTGTTCGCGCCGGTCAGCACCGCTCTGCAGAGGGTGAGCACAGTGAAGCATTATTTCTGACATCGAGTTACGTCTTTGCCAGTGCCGCCGAGGCCGCAGCGCGGTTCTCCGGCGATCAATCAGGTAATGTCTATTCCCGCTATACCAACCCGACAGTACGGACTTTTGAAGAGCGCATTGCGGCACTGGAAGGGGCAGAACAAGCCGTCGCGACCTCATCGGGCATGGCCGCCATTCTTAGCACCTGCATGGCTTTTTTAAAAAGCGGCGATCATCTGGTCTGCTCACGAGACGTGTTCGGGACCACCACGGTATTGCTCGATAAATACCTGAGCAAGATGGGTGTGGAAACCACCTTTGTGCCAGTCACCGACCTCGCCTTGTGGAAACAGTCGATACGGCCTGAAACGAAACTGCTATTTCTGGAGACGCCCTCCAATCCACTCTGTGAAGTGGCGGATATTACTGCACTCGCTGAATTGGCCCGCGCACAGGATGTACTTTTTGTTGTCGACAACTGTCTTTGCACCCCGGCCCTGCAAAAACCGCTCGCATTGGGTGCCGATCTAGTGATTCACTCCGCAACCAAATACCTCGATGGCCAGGGGCGCTGCCTCGGCGGGGTGGTTTGCGGTCGTAGCGAGCTGGTCAATGAAGTGTTGTCTTTTATTCGTAGTGCCGGCCCCACCATGAGCCCCTTCAATGCCTGGGTATTTCTCAAGGGTCTTGAGACGCTGAGATTGAGAATGGATGCCCACTCCGCCAATGCACAGCAACTTGCGGAATGGTTGCAGCAGCAACCGGCTGTTGAGCAGGTGTTTTATGCCGGGCTGCCCGATCACCCTGGTCATCAGCTCGCTGCGCGGCAACAGCGCGGCTTTGGTGGTGTTCTTTCATTTCGGGTACGAGGCGGTCGGGAGCAGGCCTGGAAGGTTATCGACAGCACCCGAATACTCTCACTTACAGCGAACCTGGGTGATGCAAAGACGACCATTGTCCATCCCGCAACAACGACCCACGGCCGCTTGAACGATCAACAGAAAAAGGCCTCGGGCATCACTGAAAACCTGATCCGTGTTGCCGTTGGCCTCGAAGACATTGAGGATATCAAGAACGATCTGTTGCATGGTTTGACTGCTATCTGATTCCATCCTCATAGTCACACTGGAAATGGAAGTGAACAATATGCGTCAAGTTGTAGACAAATTGGTCACCTCTATCGGCAGGGTGTTGATAGGCAAGGACGAGCAGATCCGGCTGGCGATTACCTGTCTGTTTGCCGGTGGGCACCTGCTGATCGAAGATATGCCGGGTATGGGAAAAACCACCCTGGCACAGGGGCTGGCAGCCGTTCTGGGCCTCTCCTACAATCGTGTTCAATTCACCAGTGACCTGTTGCCTGCCGATATATTGGGCATTTCTGTTTATGACCGAAATCGGGGGCAGTTTGAATTTCACCCCGGTCCGGTGTTCAGCCAATTGCTGCTCGCTGATGAAATAAACCGCACGACACCAAAAACCCAGAGTGCATTACTGGAAGCAATGGCGGAAGGCCAGGTGACGGTGGAGGGCGAAACCCGTCCCCTACCGCATCCATTTTTTGTGATAGCCACCCAGAACCCGCTGACTCAATCGGGGACCTATCCATTGCCGGAGTCACAACTGGATCGCTTTCTGATGCGCATTGAGCTGGGTTACCCGGATCCACGCTCCGAGCGGGAGTTATTGTCAGGGGTTAACCCCCGCAGTCGATTGGCAGAGATCAAAACATTATTGCCAGCAAAACAGCTGTTGCAGATCCAGCAACATGTAGCTGACGTCAAGGTGGCTGAAAATCTGGTGGACTACCTGCAACGGCTGGTGCAATTTACCCGCGATGATCCCGTTTTTTACTACGGGTTATCTCCACGCGGTGCATTGGCCGCACTGCAATGTGCCCGTGCCTGGGCTCTGATCCATGGCCGGCAATATGTGATTCCCGAGGATATTCAGGCAGTATTTCCGGCCGTTGCAGGTCATCGGTTGCGCGGTGCGGGGGAGTGCGCCAATCACGATGGTGATGTGCTTGCCAGTCTGGTGCTGAACTCAGTGGATATTCTTTAGACAAAAAGCGGACGATGTAGTTGGCTGCACGAAGTGGAAGCATTTTTGCCCCGTGCTGCAGGACAAAAAAAGGCCGTCATGATCAGTCAATTCAGGCAATTTTTTCAGCACCTCTACGCACGTTGGTTGGCACACCGGTTGCCACCAGCCCGGCAGGTAAAACTGAATACTCGTAGTCTTTTCATCTTTCCTTCCAAAGCGGGATTTTCATTTCTGTTGCTGATCGTACTTTGCTGGCTGGTGGCCACCAATTATGAAAATAATCTGGTATTCGGTATTACCTGCCTGCTGACAGCAATTTTTGTGGTGGCCATTCTGCACAGCTTTGCGAATTTGTCTGGCCTCAATCTCAGTTGTTCGCGAGTAAGCCCTGGCCACGCCGGACACCCGCTAACGATAGAACTGGTGTTTCATCAGTCGGGTAAACGTCTGCGTGAAAACCTGATTCTCGCATTTGCCGGGCACGAACCGGTTGCCATTGGCATAGCGGCGACGGAAGAAGCTCGGGTAAAGCTGGGCTTTGTTCCCGCCAGCAGGGGGCTGATTGATCCCGGTCGGTTGCGCGTGGAGAGTCTCTACCCGTTGGGTCTATTCAAAGTCTGGACACAGATAGACCTCGATATCCGTTGCCTGGTATATCCTTCACCACAGACAGCACTGAATCGACAAACTACAGTCAGTCCTGTAGGCGGAGATGATGGATTAATAGTACAGGTGTTTGAGGGCGGTGAGGATTTTACCGGGCTGAGTGACTACCGTCCCGGTGACTCGCCGAAGCGCATTGCCTGGAAGCAGTTTGCCAGAGAGCAGGGGTTATATACGAAACATTATGGTTCGGCCCAGGACGAGCGGTTTTGGCTGGATTGGGACGCATTTCCCGGGCTCGATACCGAAGCCAGATTGTCGAGACTCTGTGGTCTATTACTCAGTATTGTGCCATTGGACATTCCCTATGGACTGAAACTGCCGGGCCTGATCATTGCGCCCAATATCACGGATTCGCATCGACTACAGGTACTGCGCGAGTTGGCACTGTTTGGCCTGCCAGACCGGGGAGGGGATCGGTGACATCGCCTGTCTGGAAAATTCACCGAAACGGCCTGTTCTGGCTGCTGGTAGCCTTCGCTGCCGTGATTATTCTCCATGCGGATCATTTGCCCAACTGGATATTGCTGGCAGCGTTCGTGGCCATAATATGGCGAATCCAGCTTTATCGAAGCGCCTGGCGTCCTCCCTCCCGGCTGATTAAAACCGGTCTGTTGGGTCTCTGCCTGGCGGGACTGGTGGCCGAATACGGCAGTCCGATTGGACTCGAGCCGATGGTGGCGTTGCTGGTTTCGGCTTACCTTTTGAAACTGTTGGAAATGCACCACCGTCGCGATGCCTATCTAGTGATTTTCCTGGCCTTTTTTATCACTGCACTGGATGCATTGTTTGATCAATCTATCGGTAACACTCTTTATATCATCGGCTGTCTGTTGCTGGTCCTGGCAGCATTGCTCGGCTTGCACGGCAGTGATGGTAACGAGGGGCAACTGCGTCCGTTAGGTAAGGCGATGACCATCATGGCGCAAGCCTTGCCACTTATGTTGCTGTTATTTATCTTTATGCCGCGACTTGGCGCACTGTGGTCGGTGCCAATGCAACAGCAAAGCGCCAAAACAGGTGTCACTGATACCATGTCTCCCGGTGACTTCAGCCGACTGGGCCGTTCCGGTGAGCTGGCTTTCCGGGTGAGCTTTGAAGACGCGATTCCCTCCCAGAAAAGTCTTTACTGGCGGGGTCTGGTGCTCGCCGAATTCGATGGTCGCACCTGGTCCAGGTCTTCACTTTCCCGTTTTCAGGACAGCAACCTGGTGCAGTGGTATGGCGATCCCCCAAAAAGCTGGGATCAGGTTGTTGATCGGAAGGGTGAGCCCCTGACATTCAGTGTGGTTATCGAACCAACTCAGCAGCGCTGGCTCTATGCCCTCGATACACCGAAACCTGACAGTGAGGGTGTCGGTCTGACCAGGGATTATCGCCTGATTTCTGCCTATCCCCTGCGGAGTAAAAAGCAGTACCGGGTCAACAGCTGGCCCGAGCATCGTCTCGAACCCCAAGGGCTGTCCCCTCAGCACCGGGCAGTCTATCTACAGCTTCCTGAAGAATTTAACCCCCGCACCCGGGAGCTGGCCAGTCGCTGGCGCAAGACGGTCAGCGG
>CATLZI010000205.1 GCA_950063125.1 uncultured Porticoccus sp.
GGTGTCTACGAGATTCTGCCATTGACGGAAACCATCAAACCACTGATCACCTCGGACACCAATATTTCCGCACTGCGTCTGCAGGCCATGAAAGAGGGGATGAGAACGTTGCGTCTCAGTGGTGCGCAGAAAGTGGGTGCGGGGTCTACCTCGGTGGAAGAGGTGATGCGCGTGGCCCCTGAATCGGGTGGATAGACCATCCCCGATGGCTGCCATGTCTGTGTCAATGCCAACCCTATTATCCTGTCGAATCGAGAAAGCCGCGTTATGTTGAAAAGCCCCGAAGAACTACCGCCAGTCCTGCAGGAGCAATGGGTGCTGCGCAGGAATTACTTTACGGGACGGGCCACCGCTGGGCAGCAAGAATGGCTGGCCTCGTTACTCGAGGGCGGGACAATGGCGCGACAGCTGCCACTGGTCTGGGCCTGCAGTGAATACGTTGCCGCCACCTGTGCCGGCCAGCCGACCCTGTTCCAGCAGTTGGTGGAATCCGGCGATCTCGAGGCCAGCTATTCCGATACTGCGCTGGAGGAGCGCCTCGCCCTGTGGCTCAGTGATATCAACAGTGAAGATGAGCTTCTCAAAGTATTGCGCCAGTTCCGTACGCGGGAAATGGTGCGCATTATCTGGCGGGATCTCACCCGATCAGCTGAGTTGGAGGAGACCACTGCAGACATGTCCCGGTTGGCCGAAACCTGCCTGCAGGGTGCGCTGGATTTTCTATATCCCCGGGCATGCGCTGAATGGGGCACCCCGGTTGATGCAGGCGGTGAGCCCCAACAGCTGGTGATTCTGGGTATGGGCAAGCTGGGTGCCTGCGAGCTGAACGTGTCTTCCGACATCGACCTGATTTTTACTTACCCCGAAGCCGGCGAGACCTGCGGCGGCCGCCGTAGCCTGAGCAATCAAGAGTTTTTTATTCGTCTCGGCCAGTGGCTGATCAAGGCGCTGGATACCCCCACCGCCGACGGCTTTGTTTTCCGTGTGGATATGCGTTTACGACCCTACGGCCAGAGTGGTGCGCTGGTGCTCAATTTCGATGCCATGGAAGAGTACTACCAGACCCAGGGGCGGGACTGGGAGCGCTATGCCATGATCAAAGCGCGAGTGGTAGCCGGCGATCGGGCGGCGGGCAGCCGGCTTATGGCGATGTTGCGACCCTTTACCTACCGCAAGTACCTCGACTTCAGTGCCTTTGAATCCCTGCGGGGTATGAAGGCGATGATCAACAGAGAAGTGCAGCGAAAGGGCCTGGTGAGTGATGTCAAGCGAGGTGCCGGCGGTATACGCGAGGTGGAATTTGTCGCCCAGGCCTTCCAGATTATTCGTGGGGGCCGCGACCGGCGGTTCCAGACACCACCGCTGAAAGAGGTGCTGGAGCTGTTGGGGCAGGAGGGATTGCTGCCGCTCGAAGACACCAAAAGACTCTACCGGGGTTACCGGTTTCTGCGCAATGTGGAGCATGTGCTGCAGGGGTGGCAGGACAAGCAGACCCAGTCATTACCTAGTGATGAGCTCGGCCAATGCCGGGTCGCTTACCTGATGGGTTGTGCCAGCTGGGACCAGTTTCTGGAACAGCTGGACGAATATCGCCAGTTTATTCACCAGCTGTTTGAAGACGTGGTTGCCGAACAGCATCAGGGTGATGGCGGTGATAACGCGCCTGAGGCGCATCCGTTGGCGGAGCAGGTTTGGCAGGCTGTCGATGGCGATGAGTTAATGCCCGAAGAGCTCGAGACCATGGGCTACGATCTGCCTGAAAAGGCAGCGGAGATGATCAACACGCTGCGCGGCAACCGGTCGGTGCAATCCATGGCCAATGATACCCGCGGTCGCCTGGACAGGTTGATGCCTCAAGTGATCAGCACTTGCGGACAATGGGATAATGCCACCGAAACCCTTGGGCGGGTACTAAAACTGGTGGAAGCCGTTGCCCGCCGCAGCGCCTATCTGTTGCTGTTGAAGGAAAACCCGGCGGCGTTGCAAAGCACCGTCAAGCTCTTTTCCGGCAGTTCCTGGGTGGCAGACCAACTGGTTCGCTATCCGGCACTTCTCGATGAGTTGCTGGACAGCCGAACATTGTTTTCGCTGCCGGAAAAATCAACCCTTGAGGACGAGCTGCACCAGCAATTGCTCCGTGTGCCCACCGATGACCTGGAATCCCAGATGGAAGTGCTGCGCTATTTTCAGCAGTCACACAGCCTGCGGGTGGCTGCCTGTGAGCTGGAAGAAATCTTGCCCTTGATGAAAGTGAGTGATTATCTGACCTGGCTGGCGGAAGCGATTCTGAGCCATGTGCTGCAATTAGCCTGGAGCCAACTGGTGGAGCGGCATGGCTACCCGAAAACAGCAGAGGGGGAAACGGCGGGATTTTTGATTGTCGGTTACGGTAAGCTCGGTGGCATTGAACTGGGGCACGGTTCTGACCTCGACCTGGTCTTCCTTCACGACGCCGATGCGGCCGCTGCCACTGACGGCGTACACCCATTGGACAGTGCGACTTTTTTTGCCCGGTTGGGGCAGCGCATTGTGCATATTCTCACCGCCAAAACGTCCTCCGGCGACCTCTATGAAGTGGATATGCGGCTGAGGCCCTCCGGTAGCTCCGGCATGCTGGTTTCTTCCCTGACAGCCTTTGAAAAGTACCAGTTGGGCGAGGCCTGGACCTGGGAGCACCAGGCGCTGGTGCGCGCCAGACCTGTGGCCGGGTCCGAAAAGCTGGTTCGAGCCTTTGCCGAGATTCGTCAGCGAGTGCTGGTGCTGCCGCGGCAAAGAGACAAGCTGATAGCTGATGTACTCGAGATGCGCGGTAGAATGAAAAAACACCTAGCCAGTGGCAAAGCGGATCAGGACCGGGTATTCCACCTGAAGCACGACCCGGGAGGTATCGTCGACATCGAATTTATGGTTCAATTTGCGGTCTTGGCTTGGTCCCATGATATTCCCGATTTGACTCGCTGGAGCGATAATATCCGTATCCTCGAATGCCTTGAGGAAAGCGGTGTCCTGTCAGTTGAAGATGTGGACATTTTGACCAGCGCCTACAAAAATTACCGATCTGCCGGACATCGGCTTCAGCTGCAACAGGCGGAGCTTGTCGTCAGTGCGGCAGAGTTTGCAGCGCAACGGCAACAGGTGGTGGCTCTCTGGCACCGGTTGCTCGGAGAAGAATAAATATCTGACCAGTGGTTCTTTCGGTCAGCCTGAATTTTTAGGAGATACCCATGTCATTTGCAGATCGCGATGGCTATATCTGGTTTGACGGTGAAATGGTTCCCTGGCGTGAAGCCAAGGTTCACGTACTGACCCACACGTTGCATTACGGCATGGGCGTCTTTGAGGGTGTGCGCGCCTACCAGACACCGGATCGCGGCGCGGCCATTTTCAGACTCAAGGATCATACGGACCGACTGTTCAATTCCGCTAAGATCATGGGCATGAAAATGCCCTTCAGCAGGGATCAACTGAATGCAGCGCAGAAACAGGTGGTGCTGGAGAACGATCTGCACGAAGCCTACCTGAGACCGATGGCCTTTCTGGGCTCCGAAGGCATGGGGTTGCGGGCTGACTCCCTGCAGACCCACGTGATTGTCGCCGCCTGGACCTGGCCTTCCTACATGAGTCCGGAATCCCTGGAAAAGGGTATCCGCATTCGCACGTCGTCCTTCACCCGCCACCATGTCAACATTGCCATGACCAAGGCCAAAGCCAACGGCAACTACATCAATTCCATGCTGGCCCTGCGGGAAGCGCTGGATTGTGGTTGTGAAGAGGCTTTGCTGCTGGACCCGGAAGGGTATGTCGCCGAGGGCAGTGGTGAGAACGTCTTCATTGTTCGCGACAATGTGCTCTATACACCGGAACTGACCTCCTGCCTCGACGGTATTACCCGAAAAACAGTCATGCAACTGGCCGGAGAAGCCGGCTACCGGGTAGTGGAAAAGCGGATCACTCGCGACGAGGTCTATATTGCCGATGAAGCATTTTTCACAGGCACTGCGGCCGAGGTGTTGCCCATCCGAGAGCTGGATGGCCGCACCATTGGCGAAGGCGCACGGGGTCCCATCACCGGGCAGTTGCAGTCACAGTACTTTGATCTGGTGCGCGGCCTTCGCGGTGAGCATCAGGAGTGGCTTGCGCCGGTGGGGCAGTAAGCCCGGTTTTGCCGGGACATTGCATGGTATCGGGTAAAAAAATTCTCATCATCGGTCCCTCGTGGATAGGGGACATGGTGATGGCGCAGTCCCTGTTTATTCTTATCAAACAGCAGTTTCCGGACGCTCAGATTCATGTGTTGGCTCCGGCCTGGAGTCGGCCACTGCTGGCGCGTATGCCAGAGGTCGAGCGGGCGATTGATATGCCCGTTGGGCACGGCAGCCTGATGGGGTCGGTG
>CATLZI010000206.1 GCA_950063125.1 uncultured Porticoccus sp.
CCAATACACTGCATCACCGTCACCAACCTAAATCGCTGCACCAGCCAACGGGCCACCAGAAAACTGGCCAGCACCATCAAAGGCAATTCAACCAGCTCTGCCCAGCGCTCCCCAAGTCGGGGCACCAGGAAGGGAATGCGGATCATGGCCAGGGCGAAGCCGGTGGCAAAGATCAGGATGAAGTAGATGAGAGCGGGTTTTATAAGTCGCATTTGGATAACCGGCTACGGATTATGCTTTGCTTTAACGCCTTGGCTTGGCGGCGCACCGGAGCGCCAGCGTAGGGGCGTCCGACAACAGCCAATTGTTAAGAGGCCGGCCCTTGGATTTGAAGCCAACCTTGGTGTTCGCAGTAATTGGCGAAATCTTGGTAGTTTTCATTGATCCACATTTCACTGGGATGATCATGAAAGCCCACGATTCCAACATCCCGATCCCGAATCTCTAGATTCGTGCAGTTGCGAATGCCCTTTTGAGTGAGCCTGCCTCGCTCGGAGAAGTCGGTAACTACATCATTATCAACTACCACGCAGGGCTCAGACGCGATCTCTATCGCGTGCAGGCAAATACTTCGATAGTTCTTGGGGAGCACCGGAATGAGCCTGAATGATCCTTTCTGCTTCCTGAACATGATGCCTCTTAACGCCCGGCTCACGCGCCGGTTTTGAGCCGCAAAGCGGCGAAGAATCGGTCGCTGTGCAGCCGATTGTTATGCTTGCCCTAGCGCGGCCTAAACATACCTAAAATAAATTGACCCATATATCTGTCATAAAAGTCGTAGTGATCTGGATCATAGTGATCGCTATACTCCAAGTAGCTTCTTACCTTGAAGTCGTAACGGTAATTCCACTCACCGTCAAAAGCTTCTTCAAAACCTTCAGCTGTACCAATAGGATCTTGGTCATGTGGATGCATATAATCGACATACCACATAAAAGTTCCATGCTTATCATCATAATAAACGCTCCTCAATCTGAGGAAATGCTTATCTGGCAATGGATACTTTTCAAGCTCCTCTATCTGCTCTTCAATTACAGGAAGATACATCTGGCAATTGGAGCCAATACGATTCGTGATATGAAAGTAATAACCTTTAAAGTTAGCGGTCCAATGATTCGGACGTTCACTTGCAAAAATTTGCCAACCTGCTGCGCTGTTTGGAAAAAATCTTTGAGCAATGTTCCATTGCTGTGCAGTTTTCAGTCTGCGCTCTAATTCTACAGAGTCCCAATAGGTTGCTGATATAGAAGTTTGAGGATTTGCAGTTATCTGCTCTAGTCTTTGAACAACGCCAGATGAAGGTTGTGTTGAAGTTATTAATACATATCCATCACATCCATGCTGCAAGCAACTTGTGGTTATATCGTCTAGGTCGGCGACACCTACACTATTCCCAGACTTTGCTTTGTGCTTGCATTGGATTAGCCACTTTTTTGTACATGCCAAAAATTTACTCTTTACGTCTTCAATACAAAGCAAATCACGCCCACCGTCAGGGCCTTTTCCACTCCAATAAACCTTTAAACCGATACTAAAGAGCAACTCTCTAACTAATAGCTCTAAATCTAAGCCATCATCAGATAATTCAGTAAAATCTAACATTCATTCATCCTAGATGAGCATAACGCCTAGATCACGCGCTTGTCGCCGTGCATCTTCTTGTTAGAGTTTTTAGCATTGAATGCATCCACTATCTCCTGCGCCAGAGGTTTGTAACCTGACAGAAAACCCTCAATCTGAATCTTTCTTTCAGCACTATATACCTCCGTACCGCTTCCAGGAGTCCAACGGCTACCCCTCGTTTCCAAATCAGACCTTACTCCTACCACATCATCTAAATATATTCGTTTTATTCCATTGAATGGGCCAACTGCCTCAATCACATCACCTTTCAACGTCACGCGCCTAAACCAAAAATAGATAGCAGGAACCAAACCAAGAACAGCACCTACCCCCAGCATTGCGGCTTTACTTAATGCATCAACATGCGAATATGTAAAAAGCGCGCTATACATCGAATAGACAAACAGGGAAAGAAGGGTAGGAGAAAGCCAGCGGGGGCCTCGAAAGAAAGCAAAAAAATTGCCCTCTGAATCTCTCTCTTCATGGCGTCGATAATAAAAAAGAGCCACATAAGCACCCGCAATCACACCCCAAAGTATTTCTTCAGCACCCATATTTACAACTCTAACGCCGCGCTCTGCCGCTCGTCGGCAGCAGCGCCTTGTTAGAAGCATTTGGCACATCACTGCCTAGCACGATCACTCTTATAACGCATAATTGCTGCCACAATAAGTCCCACGCCTAATCCAGCAAAAAAAGGTTCTATGCTTGGACCAATAGGGCCCATTCGACTCCCGCGAGATGGTTCGTATGAAAGAGCGATCAAGAAAATACCCAATCCAGACAGGATCGGTACGATGACGTTATTATTTTGCAGAAGCTGTAGCAGCTTACTCTTCATCATAACTCTCCACTTCTAACGCCTTGCTCACCGGAAAATCGGGAGCGCAGCGAGTATTTTTTCCGGGTGCAGCAACTTGTTATATTCAAAACCCACTGAAATCTAGAGAAACGATTGGCTTCTTGAAACCAATGTCTTTGGCTTCAATATATTCGACGAGCTCATAGATAAACCCGTCAACTTTGATCGGAACAAAGATGCGCACGAACGGGCTTTCGTTATATTCCATTGGCTCCTCTATATCTACGAACCCATGCTCGCCAAGCAAAACCAGTTCATCATCTAAGTCGGGAAACCGGCAGACCCGCTTAAGTATGTTATGGTTAAACCACAAGCTCTCATAAAGGCCAGATCCTCTCGGGGTCTTCTTGTCATCCTTTTCTCTT
Source organism: uncultured Porticoccus sp. (assembly GCA_950063125.1). Lineage (GTDB taxonomy): Bacteria > Pseudomonadota > Gammaproteobacteria > Pseudomonadales > Porticoccaceae > Porticoccus. The sequence goes on from CATLZI010000206.1 coordinate 2,851, forward strand.
CGCTCAAGTAAAAATGCGTAAAATTCTCGAGTTATTCTGGGCAGCTGGGAAAGCTCCCTAGAAAATTTCCGAAAATGCTCCTTTACCTCTTTAGCTGTGTACTCGAACTCCTCTGCACAGCCCTTTTGATAGGCGTGATATTTTTTGAAGTCGGACATTTTTGGTGTCGGGATCTTCTCAATATAGGAATCGATTGATGTAGAAAAATTGCCATCTTCGTCGGGAATTTCAAGTTCAATTCGCACTCTTGCCAAGTTACGGCGGACTAATTCGTAAAGGGCCTGCAAGCGATCAAGCGGAAGTGATATGGTCTTCTTGCATAGATCATCTACATCCCAGATTTTTTCTTCCGTGAACCCAAGACTTTTAGCAAGCGATTGGTCCAACTGATACGAGGCTTGTTTTTTTCCGATAACAAGTACGTTAATCTCATCAAATTGCTTTTTTCTTTCTGACGTTGTCTTAAGGGTCTTGTTGACCTTTTGAGCAGTCTTAGTCGATGTAACCTGGAAAGCCACAGAGGACACTTCATCGCCGAGATCCAGGCCAGGCTCGTTACTTCTCTCATCATTCAGATTCACTAGCGAAAGCGACAGGATCTAATTGAGGTAGTCCTTGAAGAAATCCTCAAGATAGCGATTGAGGTCTGTAAGCCCCAATTGGCACCGAGTAGATACCTGCTGCGAAATTGAGGTGAGTCCATCGACAATTTCGCCGATGAGGTGTCCGCGTGTAATCATGCTTCCCCTTGAATATAACGCCCAGCGCAGGCGCAGCCAGCGCGGAGCACCTTTTGTGTTAATGTTTGAGCGCCAGCGAGCAACACAAAAGGTGCGTAGCGTTGGCTGTCGCTCTGCCGCTGATTGTTATGAGTTTTTGACGCCGTACAAATTTTCGACTTCTTCAATAGTGAGACCACATGGATATCCACCATTCGGCTCCTCCCAAAATGCAGAACAATGATTGCACTTATACAGACGCGCCTGAAGCTTCATATCGGTTTGGAGTAGCTCCATGACTTTATCTCGGTCTTCCGTAAATGGATGAGTCCAGTAGTTTCTGCACTTTTCGCAACCTGTATCTGGAAACATTACTGGCATGACCACTTACTCATAACGCCTTGGTCACGCGCTCGTCGCGTGCACCTTCTTGTTAAGTGCCTTCTGATCCAGCACTCAACCTCTGAATAAGTTCTACGCAACAAAGAGTAGTAAACATATAGCGCTCTGCTTCGGAGGCCACCTCTACCACAACCCCTTCACTATCTAGAACCTTGTCTGCGACAACCCAATCCAGGAATCTTTGCTCCAATTGAAGGTGAGAGTAATCCTCACCGAGCATCACGACTTTGGCCGATGCATACTGATTTGGGCCCAAGTCAAACCTGACCGTGTCGCCCAACAATACTCGCTCACCTGATTCGTAGTTCATAAGCACTTAACAGCGTATTCAGTCGAACGATTCGACCTATCTTTTTTCGACATAATTCTTTGAAGACTTTCAGGAGAAACACAG
>CATLZI010000207.1 GCA_950063125.1 uncultured Porticoccus sp.
TAGGCAGCGGAGAATTCGTTCACTCCTGCCCTGACCGACAGCGGATAGTGAACCGGTGTGATTGTGGTGATCTGCATCTCCGGACTGCCCCTGGAACACTGGTCGAGCCAGTATACGCAACAGCGATAGTAAATTGGAGGGATTACGCACTCAGACGTATACCATCAATAACCATTGACGTTTTCACAGCATCGATAGTACTGGTGCAAACAATAACAACAGGATGGCGCTTACGGCCAACGGCAATGTATTCATGATTGATGCCTTTTACGGTTGAGAATCCTACTCATGAGCACGACTAAAATAATGTCATGTCGGCCTCAAGGCTTATACGCGCCGCCTGACGATTACTTCAAGCTCGCTGAGTGTGGCTTTGAATAGCACCTCGTTCTTTATTCGCAACCGCGCAATGCTCGAAAATACCCTAGCTTGAATAATTGCAAGTTGAACAGGCGGCACCATGCCGCCGTATTGGAGAGTCGGTATCTGTTAGATCAAGTCTGAATTACTACAGATCATTTATCAGTGCTGGGGGGCAGAGTTAATCGATTATTTTATTATCAGGTAACTTTGATTTTCTTGATTACCCTTTCGATTGACGGGCTGCGGATTGGATACTCTGGACCAGCGCACGCAAGCCGTTGCCGCGGGTGGCGCTGAGGTGGCGTATCAAGTCAAGAGTTTCGAAGTAGCCCTCGATGTCGAAATCGAGTATGTCCTGGATGGTTTTGCCATTGTAGGCGGCAAGGATAATGCCCAACAGGCCTTTGACGATGAAGGCATCACTGTCCACCTCGAAATACAGATGGTCATTTTCCTGCAGGGTGTTAAGCCAGACCTGGCTCTGGCAACCACGCACGAGCCGCTCATCGGTTTTCAGTTCATCATCCATGGGAGGCAGTTCCTTGCCCAGATCGATGATGTACTGGTAGCGCTCTTCCCAGGTGTCGAAGAAGGCCAGTGTCTCCTTGATGTCCTCGGCGCTGATGGTATTCCCAAAGGGATTGCCGGTACTGTTCTGGGTTGCCGTCATGATGGATGGGGTTTCCGGTAACTAGAAAAACATGCCGGTTTCGAGCTGCGCCTCTTCGGACATCATCTCCCGGCTCCAGGGTGGATCGAAGACCAGCTCCACATGAGCACTCTTTACGTTCGGCACGAGCTTCACCCGCTGCTCCACATCGCCCACCAGTACCGGACCCATGCCACAACCCGGGGCTGTCAAGGTCATCTGGATATCCACCCTGCCGCTGCCCTGATCAATATCCAGATGGTAGATCAGCCCCAGGCTGCGCAGATTGACGGGGATTTCCGGGTCGTAGACGGTCTCCAGCGCCTGCCAGACCTGGTCTTCATCGATGCGGCCATCGCCGGGATCAGTAAAATTCAACTCCAGTTTTTTCTGCCCCAGTGCATCGGCGTCCACGCCATCCACCCGTACCATATTGCCCTGATGCACAACGGTATAGTTGCCGCCGAGGGACTGCACGATGGTGACGAAAGATCCGGCCGGAATTGTCACGGGATCACCCACCGGCACTAGTCGCCCCGGGCAGTCACGTGCAACATTGATGATACTGCGTTCCTGACTCATTCGTTCTCTATCTTGAGGTCAAAGCTCTCGCCGCAGCCACACATGTCGGTGACATTGGGGTTTTCTATCTTCAGTGTCTGATTGACGCCCTCGCGGGTATAGTCAATTTCCATACCGCGCAGGGCAATGGCACCTTCACGACTGAAATAAATGGCCACGCCATTATCCAGCGTCAGGGTTACATCGTTTTCCTCCGGAGCAGGCACTTCCTCGATAACATACTTGAAGCCAGTGCAGCCGCTTTTCTTCAACCCGATGCGCACACCGGCACCGCCATTACGCTGCAGTTGTTCGCGAAAATGGGACGCGGCAGCCGGCGTAATGGTAATGGTCTGGGTCAGATCAAATTTCTCTACACTCATAATGCTTTACCTTCCTGCGGCAATTTTATCCTGAATGGATACGGTGCCGCTCACCGTATGAAATTTTGTTACCGCAGCATCCGTCGCGCCTTGGCGAGTCCCTCGAACAGACGGTCGACTTCTGCGCGAGTATTGTACAGGGCGAACGAGGCCCTGACCGTGCCGGGTATGCCATATTGTGCCATGATCGGCTGGGCGCAGTGATGGCCGGTGCGAACGGCAATGCCCTGCTGATCCAGCAACATGCCGACATCGGAGGGCGGAACCCCGTCCAGCAGAAAGCTGAACACGCCAGCCACATGATCGGCCTCGCCAACGCGGGTCAGCCCATCAAAGGCTGCCCCCTGCGCCAGGGCATATTCGAGCACATCGGCCTCGTGTGCGGCCACTGCCACACGGTCCAGGCGCTGCAGGTAGTCTACCGCTGCGGCTAGCCCGATGGCACCAGCGATGTCCGGTGTCCCGGCCTCAAAGCGATATGGCAATCCCTGATAGGTGGTGCCGGCGAAACTGACCTGTTCTATCATTTCGCCGCCACCCTGCCAGGGCGGCATGGCTTCCAGCAGTTCCCTACGCCCCCAGAGCACACCGATACCGGTGGGGCCGAACATCTTGTGCCCCGAAAAAGCATAGAAATCGCAATTCAGTGCCTGCACATCAACAGGGGTATGCGCTACCGCCTGAGCTCCGTCAATCAGGACTTTTGCCCCCACCCGATGAGCTCTCGCGACAATGTCTGACACCGGGTTCACTGTCCCCAAGGCATTGGATATGTGACTGACAGCCACCATCTTCACGCGTTCATCGAGCAGCGCATCCAGCGCCGCCATGTCAATCTCGCCGCTTGGAGTTACCGGAATCGGCACCACTTCGGCACCAGTGGATTCAGTCGCCATCTGCCAGGGCACGATGCTGGAATGATGTTCCAGTATCGGGACCAGTACCCGGTCGCCCGGCTTCAGATTGCTACGGCCCCAGCTGTAAGCCACAAGATTGATGGCCTCTGTGGTGCCACGGGTCCAGAGCACCTGTTCAGGAGCGGGACTATTGATGAAACCCGCCAGGGATTGACGCGCATTTTCTATCGCGGCCGTGGCCTTTTCCGCCAGACTGTGGATGCCGCGATGCACGTTGGCATTGTAGCCACGGTAATAATCACTGATGGCGTCGATCATGGCATTGGGTTTCTGTGACGTGGCGGCATTATCCAGGTACACCAGTGGATATCCGTTGACCTGCTGTTGCAGGATCGGGAAATCGCGGCGCACAGCCTCCACATCGAAAGCTTGCTGTCTGATGTTTTTTGCCAGTGTTTCCATGCGCCTATTCTGCCCTCTCTGTCTGTGTCACCTGCCGCGCAAACAGACCGCCCAGCACGGGCTTAAGGTACTCGCCCAAAGAGGGGTGCTGCAGGTTGTTGATGAGTTCGTTGATGAAACCGGTGCTGAGCATCACTTGCGCATGCTCTCTGGCGATGCCGCGGCTACACAGATAATAGAGCGCATATTCATCGAGCTGTGCGACCGTGGCCCCATGGGCACACTTGACATCGTCCGCATAGATCTCCAGTTCCGGCTTGGTGTCTACCTCGGCCTTGTTGCTGGTCAGCAGATTCTTGTTGCGCAGTTCCGCCACTGTCTTCTGGGCATCCGGATGAATATGGATACGCCCGTTGAATACCGCCCGCGCATTATCGCTGATGATACCCCGGAAAACCTCTTTGGTCGTGCAGTGCGGTCTGACATGCTCTATACAGGTGTGGTAGTCGATATGCTGACTGTGCCGTGGCAGATAGATGCCATTGAGGTCACAGTGGGCACCTTCACCTTCATGGCGCACCACCACATCCAGACGTTTGAGTATTGAGCCCAACCCCAGATGGAAGCTGTTGAGTCTGGCGTCACGATCGAGCCAGGCATGTACACCGCCGATATGCAGTGCGTGCTCCTCTTCCAGATGCAGCCGGTAGTGGCAGAGTCGGGCATTGGCGGCCAATACCAGTTCGCTGACACCGTTGGTAAAACTGTTCTGCTGGGCTTCATTACAGGCGAAGTGTTCCACCACCGTAGCCTCGCTGCCAGCTTCCATGACAACCAGCAGCCTCTGGGACAGGCTGAAGGCTTCATGCTGAGGCACCGTCAACCAGACGATGTGTAGCGGCGTCGTGACCTTGCTGTCCTGTTTTACGTGCACGAATACGCCATCATCGAGCCAGCTATCGTTGAGGGCTGTGAACATGTATTTGTCGCGGTCGGCGACCGTGCCCAAGTGGGTACGTATGGTTTCCACCTGTGTCTCATCGGCCTCGCTGAAGAGCACGACCTCCATGCTGTCCACGGCTTCCGCACTGGACAGTTCGGGACTGTAGAATCCGTTCACAAACACCAGCAT
>CATLZI010000208.1 GCA_950063125.1 uncultured Porticoccus sp.
CCCCTTCCCTAGAGCCTGGCCAAGACCCCAGACACAATCAGAACCCATGCCACACTCGAAGACGTATCATATTGTTGATTCAATGCGTTTTAGTGTGTTTGCGAGTGATTCAAAAGTCATGGAATCGCTGGTTCGAACCCAGCATGCAGAGACACATAAAACAATGGGTTGCAGAATGCAGCCCTTTTTTATTGCTTCAGTTGGTTGACCGGCGACTCCCTCTCTCCTGCGCCAAAGCCAACTTCCGGCACTGTTCAACCCGCTGCACGATCAACTGTCCCTCTTCAACACTGCTCATGGGCGGCTCACCCCCGCGCAGGAAACCAAGAAAAGCTTTAAGTTCCAACAAGAGGGGCAAGGATGCACCAACATCCTGCAGCTCGAGCTCCCCTTGCGATGGGCCAGATTGAGTGGCGTACCGGACCAAGAGATGCCTGGGTTGGTCATCTTTCATGGTGACAGTGCCTCCATCGAAAACGGCCTCCAGAAAACGTTCATGCTGAGCACTCAGGCTCGAGACCTCAATACTGACAGGCACTTCTTCCCCCAGATATACCGTTAAGACACTCAACCAGTCTTCTTCACCCAGGCAAGTGGCAAAGAGCGGTTCAGGGATATCACTTAGCAGGTGGAGCACGATACTCAGGTCGTGCGGCAAAAGAATCCAGATCGGATCGACATCCGAATGGACACTGCCCCATTGGCGACGCCGCAGGTTTAGGGCCCGGAGTCGGCCGAGGCGTTCCGAGCGGATAATATTCCTGATCGCATTAACACCCGGGTGATAACGCCACTTGTCCATGACAAAAATTTTACCCTGGCCCAACTCAGCCAGTTTCGCTGCAGCCGCTGTATCGCTCGTCAGAGGCTTTTCGACATATATTGGCTTACCCCGGGAGATCAGCTGTTCGACAACCTCCCGATGGCAGGTTGTGGGAACCGCAACGACGTAGCCAACCAGATCGGGCTTCAACATCGACAACGTATCCAGGATTTCGTGAGCACCGTACTCTCGTGCATTACCTTTACTTTCAATATCATGCGCGACCACATGAACCTCACAATCAAGGCTGACCAGATCACGTAAAATATTTTTCCCCCAACGACCACAGCCAACCAAGCCGATTTGCAATCCAGCGTGCAGACTCATGGTGCTTTCAGAAAAGCCGATTTCAAACCACGGATCTCACGCACCAGTTGCGCTAAAGAGCCCGCATTGGCATCCCTCAATGACAGCTCGGGGGCCTTCACCCCCCAGGACAAATCCAGCTCCGGGTCATTCCATAAACAACTAAACTCGTCATCCATTGACCAATACGTGGATGTCCCGAGGAGGTACATACAATCCTCCGGGGTATAAAAACCGTGGGCGACGCCCGGTGGAATAAGCCAGATTTGCGGCTGATCAAAATTGACGGAGCCGAGCCATGACTTCGTAAAGGTGGGAGATCCAGGTCTGACATCACATAGACCGAGCGTCATTTCACCGCTCAGCACAAAAAGATAATCGCAACGCCACAGATGAACGTGCATCCCTCTAAGCACGTTCCGGTTGGACGTCGTGACACTCCACTGAAGTGGCTGGTAGTCACTCAACCAGCAGCCTCGAAAATATTCCGTCAGACAACCCCGGTTATCAGCGTGGGTTTTCAGCTTGAACACTGACACCCCGGCTATACCTATCGACATGGTTTCAATGGTCATTTTTATTCCCTTTCAATCCATTTTCTCAGCTGGCAAATTATCGGCTTTAAAACCCTCCGGAGTGGCTGAGGAATCCTTGCTCGCCAGGAAACCGGCGGAAGAAATCTGCGTTGCCAATCCGCCATCACTTCCTGCAGCAACCATACCGAAAAGTTCTCTTCGCGTAACCGCTGATTCCATTGATCGAGCTCTGCACATCGCTCACCCAGGGACATCTCTGGGCGGGATGGGCTCGCAAAATGGAGGGTAGTGGGATACGGGCAGGCATAAAAACGACAATTTGGTAAAGCGATCCACTGTTGCCACATATAGAGGTCACTGGGCATGCCATCCGGACGGGGCCGCCACCCAAAAGGCAGGCGGCGGTAGGCATCCATCCGGTGACCCACACAGGTCGGGCCGAAGTAATTCCATATCAGCTGCAAACGCCTGCGGGTCTCAACGTCATCAATGCGGCCAGCATTCGCACTGATGGCTCCGTCAGTTGCAACCTCGGTGTGCAGCGTGTGAACGAAATCGTATCTTTCAAGAAACGGCACTAGCGTCTCAAGATGATGCGGGAGCCACAGGTCATCGTCGCCAAGATAACAAACATAGGTTGCGCGGGAATCCTTCAGCACTCTGGCACGGTGTGCCTCGCCATGGCCAGCACCTTTCGGGTTGGCGACGAACTGTATCCTTGGGTCCTCTGAACACAGTTGCGCAATCAGTGCGGCATGCCCAGGGGAAACCCCATCGCCGACAATCACAATCCTGAAGTTCTGAAAAGTTTGACCAAGAACACTTTCTACAGCCCGCAAAACCGTCGGCCCGTGATTGCAGGTAGGAATAATTACATCCACCAAAGGGTTCGCGCTCATGGACATTTCTCTATAGGTGAAAGCCCAGTATATTGGAATTTGACCTGCGACCCCATCGCCTGCCCGCTTAGCCACTTGGCAACAGCAAAAGCCAAAAACCAAAAACCAAAAACCAGGTGCTTATTGATGGCCAATAAATGCGAGGAGTGGGTGAATAATATTAAGGTGTCCCCCCGGATAATCCGGGGGGACAAATGGAGATATAACGGCTATCCGACACGCTTGCCTTTCAGAAAACCAAGCCTTGCTGAAAGGGGTAGGACTAAGCCTAGTCCAGCATTCATTGCGTACCGACCCAATCAGGAAAGCAGCGATGGGCCAGCTGTCATTTATTCACAGCGGGCCCAAAGCGTAGCGATCATGATTGGCGTTGCCTTCTTGCTACCAACAGCAATGCACCCAGACCGAGGCCAACTAACGGGAGAGAACCCGGTACTGGCAATGCGGTTGGAGGGGTGGGGTCGGTGGGCGTATCCGGGTTATCAGGATTGGTTCCCGGGTCACCCAGAAAGAAGCTATCGATGCCCAGATCAGCACGATCACCAAACGTGCTGTGTGCAACAACTTCGAGCGTCTGAATCTCACTGGTCGCAGTAAAGATCAATGTCTGCCAGATCCAGTCAGCAGCTTCCCCGAAAGTCGGCAGCTCCATAGGTGCAGAGTTCTGCGATTCCGCTCCAAAGATAATTTCCCAGTAGCCTCCGGCTTCAGAAAAATCACTGTGGCTGATACTCTGTTCAAACGAGATCTCGTATTGCTGCCCAATCACCAATCCGCCCAGACCGACCTGCAGAGCACTTTCGACGTAAGGCGATCCCGCCCTGCCGTCCCAGCCAATGCCATGCAGAAAATCACCGCCAGTGCTACTGGCCTTCCAGGTAAAGCCTCGGAAATTCGTGCTGGCATTAAACACATCCGGTGTCCCTTCAGTGGTTGTCCAGCCGGGCGGGACATCGGAATTGAATGAATTTGTATTTCCTGTATACCCTTCGAACCCTCCATTTTCGAAGGCATCGAGTAAAGCGGCAGAGGCATTCCCACCTACGAGAAGCAGGCTCGACGCCAGGAAAAGAGACGGAATCTTACTTTTAATTCCTAATAACATATTGATTCTCCATGCTTGAATTAATTGATACGCACCACTTTGATCCTTGCGGTACTGTCGAAAAGCTAAACAAGTGGTCAATGTATTTTGAGGCATAAATTATGCCAATCGCATAAAATATATAATTTACAGCATGTTACCGTAAATGAGGGCCATTCTTCGCTCCCACATTGTAAAATTACCTGACACTTCAATTTGAAATATTGTCTATTGTCTGTAGAAAAGGGGACCCGTATACACGCCCACCCCTTTAGGTTCTGGCCGCATCAACGTTTCCGCGTCGCGGCAAGACCCTGCCAATCCTCCAGCTCAAGCAGAGGTTGCTCGGCCCGAAAACGCGCATACAGCGCAACGCCAAACGGATCTTCCAGAATGCCCACCTCCACACCCTTACTGCGCAACAGCAGCTCAGTACCCGAGGCATTGCTGACATCGCCCACCACCACTCGGGCAAAACCGCGCATGTGAAGCAAGGTGGCACAAACGTCACAGGGACTCAGTGAAGTGAATAGCGTGGTACGGCTGAAATCCAGCCGTCCGGCATCACGAATGGCCGCAGTTTCACCGTGGTTATAGGGGTGATTCTCCTGCACCAGCGTATTGTGGCCCTTCCCAACGATTCGGCGCGTGACATTATCGACGATCACCGCACCGATGGGGCAGCCGCCCTCG
>CATLZI010000209.1 GCA_950063125.1 uncultured Porticoccus sp.
CCCGGCACGACACAGGAGTATGGTGGCATCATCAAGCACGGTGCCAAGTTGTTGTACGCCTATGCGGAATGTACCGTCCCCAAAGTGACCGTGATCACTCGCAAGGCCTACGGTGGTGCCTACGATGTGATGTCGTCGAAACACCTGCGTGGTGATGTCAATCTCGCCTGGCCAACGGCGGAAATCGCAGTGATGGGGCCGAAAGGCGCCGTGGAGATTATTTTCCGCAAGGATATCGGCAACCAGGAAAAAATTGCCGCCCGCGAGCAGGAATACCGGGAGAAGTTTGCCAACCCCTTTATTGCCGGTAAACGCGGGTTTATCGATGATGTGATCTTGCCCAGCCTGACCCGCAAGCGGGTGGCGAGATCGCTTTCCATGTTGCGCGACAAGCAGCTGGAGAACCCCTGGCGGAAGCACGGCAATATTCCGTTGTAAGTGGGGATCGCGCCAGGGCCTGTATTTACAAAATCAGGAAAACGCCTGCAAGCTGTAGGCAGACAATAAAGAAGAGACAGTAATGTTTAAAAAAATTCTTGTTGCTAATAGAGGTGAAATCGCCTGTCGAGTGTTCCGCACGGCCAAGGCAATGGGCATCGGAACGGTTGCAGTCTACTCCGATGCAGACCGGGATGCCCTGCATGTGGCTCTGGCGGATGAAGCCGTTCACATCGGTCCCTCAGCCTCCGCTGAAAGCTATCTGATGATCGACAAAATTATAGCTGCCTGTCAGCAGACCGGTGCTGATGCGGTGCACCCCGGTTACGGTTTTCTCTCGGAAAACAAGCTGTTTTGTCAGGCGCTGGATGCCGCGGGTATTGCCTTTATCGGGCCCGGGGTCAGGGCGATTGAGTCCATGGGTGACAAGATCACTTCCAAGCGGATTGCCGCCGAAGCGGGTGTCAGCACGATTCCCGGTTATACCGATGTGGTGAAGGATGCCGAGCAGGCTGTGGAGATTTCCAATGAGATTGGATACCCGGTGATGCTCAAGGCCTCTGCCGGTGGTGGCGGCAAAGGCATGCGTGTGGCCTGGAACGATGAAGAATGTCGCGACGGTTTTGAGCGCGCCACCAACGAAGCCCGATCCAGCTTTGGCGACGACCGTGTTTTTATTGAAAAGTTTATTCAGGAGCCACGGCACATCGAAATCCAGGTGATGGCCGACAGCTACGGCAACACCATCTACCTGGGCGAGCGTGAATGTTCCATCCAGCGCCGCCACCAGAAAGTCATTGAAGAGGCCCCATCGCCCTTTCTGACCCCGGAAGTGCGGCGCAAAATGGGTGAACAGGCCATAGCACTGGCCAAAGCGGTGGATTACAAGTCGGCCGGTACGGTGGAGTTTATCGCCGATGCCGAGATGAATTTTTACTTTCTGGAAATGAATACCCGCCTGCAGGTGGAACACCCGGTGACAGAACTGGTCACCGGTCAGGATCTGGTGGAGCTGATGATTCGCGTCGCCGCCGGTGAAAAACTGCCGCTGGCTCAGGAAGATGTAACGCTGACCGGCTGGGCGATTGAAACCCGCGTGTATGCCGAGGACCCATTCCGCAATTTTATGCCCTCTGTGGGTAGGCTGATTCGCTACCGCCCGCCAACGGGGGAGGGTGTCCGGGTGGATACTGGTGTTTTCGAGGGCGGCGAAGTCTCGATGTTTTATGATCCGATGATCGCCAAACTGATTACTTACGGTAAAGACCGCAAGGAGGCCACTCAGCGGATGGTGGAAGCGCTGGACGCCTATTATATCCGGGGCGTCAATCACAATATCAGTTTCCTCAATGCCCTGATGGTTCACCCGCGCTTTGTGGCCGGTAAGTTGACCACCAATTTTATTGCCGAGGAATATCCCGACGGCTTCAGTCCCGATCTGGTTCCCCAGGAGGATCCCGCGCTCTGCGTGGTGGCCGCCGCTGTGATCAACAAGAAATTCCGCGATCGCAGTGCCCTGATTACCGGTCAGTTACCCAGCCTGGAATACTGTCCCTCCAACGATTGGGTAGTGATGATGGAGGGCGATGATGCCCGCTATCCCATTTCGGTCGATACGTCTGTGGAGCCGGTGGTGGCGACCATGGATGGTGATGAATATCGGGTGGAGACGGACTGGAAGCTCGGTGAGCCGCTGTTCAAGGCGGTTATCAACGGACAGACCGTTTGCATACAGGTGGATCGCGATGGTTGGCTGTTCAGAATGTTTCATCGCGGTGCAGAAAAACACGCCTATGTGGTGACTCCGCGCACTGCCGAGTTAAGTCAGCATATGCTGGTCAAGGAGCCCGCTGATCTGTCCAAATTCCTGTTGTCCCCCATGCCCGGTTTGCTGGTGAAACTGAATGTGAAGGAAGGTGATCAGGTGAAGGCCGGTGAGGAAGTGGCTGTTGTTGAGGCCATGAAAATGGAAAACAGCCTGAGAGCGATATCCGACGGTGTGGTGAAAACTGTTTCTGCAGCGGCCGGTGACAGCCTCAAGGTAGACCAGCCGATCATTGAATTTGAGTAATCGCCGGTCTCTGCCCGCAATCGGGTTGGCAGCCTGCATTGGCCGGGTAAAATGGGCGCTGATCTGACGAGCTTGGAGATGGTCATTGCAGATTAATCCACAGGAGCTTGCCGAGGGTATCCGCAGCGGCGATCGCCGTGCCCTTGCCAAGGGAATCACACTGGTCGAATCGACCCGTGCAGATCACCGGGAGGCGGCTGCCCGTTTGCTCGAACTGATTATGCCCTATACGGGCAACTCGATTCGGCTTGGTATTTCCGGTGTGCCCGGCGTGGGCAAATCGACGTTTATCGAGTCCTTTGGCAACCATGTGATCAGCCAGGGGCACCGGTTGGCCGTGCTGGCGGTAGATCCCACCTCGGCACTCAGTGGTGGCTCGATTCTGGGCGACAAAACCCGTATGGAAACCCTCGCCCGCCACCCCGATGCCTATATACGACCCTCCCCGGCCGGACAAACTCTGGGCGGGGTAACCCGCCGCACCCGCGAGACCCTGCTGCTCTGTGAGGCGGCGGGATTTGATGTGATCATCGTGGAAACAGTGGGTGTCGGTCAGTCGGAAACCGCCGTGGCACAGATGACGGATATGTTTTTGCTGTTGCTGTTGCCCGGCGGCGGTGACGAATTGCAGGGCATCAAGCGCGGCATTATGGAACTGGCGGATTTGATCCTGGTGAACAAGGCGGATGGTGACCAGCAGGCCGCCGCCAACCGGACTGTGGCGGACTATCGCATGGCGGTTCACTTCCTGCACCCTCGCAGTCGGCATTGGCAGGTTCAGGTTGAACCGCTTTCGGCGCTGCAGGGAGAAGGTGTGCAGAAAATATGGCAGACCGTTGAAGAATATCGGCAGGCGCTGGGCGATGCGGGCGAAATCGAGTCCCGCCGCGCTGCCCAGGCGCGGGCCTGGATGTGGAGCGAAACAGCCGACAGTCTGCTCGGCGAACTGAAAGAAAATGAGGCGGTAAAAGCCCTGGTGGATCAGCTGGAAGCCGATGTGACAGCCGGCCGAATCCCGGCTACCGTGGCGGCAAAACAGCTGGTGGAGGCCTTTCTTGGCTAGCTTTTTGAGTGTCGCTCATGTGCCATCGGCTGTGTTGAATTTAACCGGATGTCAAAAGGTAACCCTATGATAGGCAAACTGAATCATGTCGCTATTGTGGTCCCTGATCTCGACAGGGCAATGACCACCTATCGGGATGCGCTGGGCGCAACCGTCTCCGAACCCATTGATCTGCCCGAACACGGTGTCCGGGTCGCCTTTGTGGAATTGCCGAATACCAAGATCGAATTATTGTTACCCCTCGGGGAAAATTCGCCCGTGGCGAAATTCCTTGAGCGCAATGTGGATGGTGGTATGCACCACCTGTGTTACGAGGTGGATGATATTATTACTGCCCGCGACAAACTGGTCGCTGCGGGTGCCCGGGTGCTGGGCAATGGCGAGCCGAAAATCGGTGCCCATGGCAAGCCGGTGCTGTTTCTCCATCCCAAGGATTTCTGCGGTACGCTGGTGGAAATTGAACAGGTCTGCCTGTAAAAAATACTCTCCGGGGCTAGATGACCTTGCCGCAGTTAAGCAGGCAATGGGGATCGAATAACTGTTTCAACTGATGCATTACCTGAATTTCCGTTTCATTCCGACTGATCTGCAGATAGGCTTTTTTCTCCAGGCCGATACCATGTTCTCCGGAAATCGAAGCCCCCCGCTCCTGCAATGGTCGATAGATCGCCTTTTCCACTGCTGTACGCCGGGCTTTAGTGTCGTTGCCGAGCTGGACTGCCAGATGTAGGTTCCCATCCCCCAGGTGACCGAGGGTGGCTATAAAA
>CATLZI010000210.1 GCA_950063125.1 uncultured Porticoccus sp.
CAACGGCAATGGTGAGCCGGCGCCATCACTCGGGGGCGCGGCGACGGCGGCACCACTGATGCTGGATGTGTTCAGTCTGTTGGGGATTGCGTCCTGGCCAGAGCCGCCACTGGGGGAACTGAAAACCGTGCAGGTCTGTGCCGATGATGGCTACCTGGCAGGGGGCCGGTGCGAGACCGTGGACCAGTGGGCTCCGAGACAGAGCCATTTTCAGACTGTCACGCCACACCATATCCGCGTGCATTTGGATGCCAATGGCCAGCGGGTGCACAGTCAGTGTGAATCAGTGAACCAGATGCAGCATCAGGACTGGTTCGTGCTGCCACCGGCCCAGGCCTGGTTCTATCGCCGTCACCATCCCAATTATCGGCCCTTGCCGACATGGCGTGCCGATTGTGTGGCCGGCGCCCGCGCCATGCAGCGTGAGCCTCCCATGGCGCTGGTCTATCCCCACGCCGGCACTGCCATCTATATTCCCGTAGAACTGAATGGTCGACTAGGCCGGTCGGTGTTCCGAGCCGTCCACCAGCGCAGCCAGGCAGAACTGTTCTGGCATCTGGACGACCGCTTCCTGGGAAAAACCCGTCATTTCCACGAGCAGGCCGTCATTGCCGAACCCGGCTGGCATACGCTAACGCTGGTGGATGATCAGGGGTTCCGGTTGCATCATCGTTTCAAGGTACTGGGTAAATAGAGTCTGATTTTTTGAAAAAATAAAACCAGTATTGCAAGTCGAAGGATGGATAAAGTCTGATAATTAAAGGGTTTATCTTAACTTCATGTAAGAAATATATGACAGTCTCTGTAAGTGAAATTTCTTCCTTTTGTAAATACCAAGCAGATGCTCGTGAGATATCTCACATTAATGCAGGTACCGCCGTTTCAAAAGATGGCTA
Organism: uncultured Porticoccus sp.; assembly: GCA_950063125.1. Lineage (GTDB taxonomy): Bacteria > Pseudomonadota > Gammaproteobacteria > Pseudomonadales > Porticoccaceae > Porticoccus. The sequence goes on from CATLZI010000210.1 coordinate 897, forward strand.
TTTGTTTAAATAATAATCAGGTGAGAGGAATTTCATCACATTCTCGAAAAATATCGGGATTTTGACACGACCCGTCATTACCGAAAAAATCGCCCCCGGATTGTGATCACCGGCTGGTTTTGCCGAGTAAATTTTCGGGGGCGGCATGGATAGCGGCGCAAAAAAGAAAAACCGGAAAGCATTGTCATCGCGATCGATCAGCGCACTGGTTTCTGGCGTGTCTCGTCTGGTGGACGGGCAGAAGCAGTTTGCTGACGAAATGGGGTTGCCCTATGCGCGAATCTTTCAGGACGGTTTTGAAGCATTCAAGGATGCCCCGGTCGAAGAGGTGATCCTTTCCTGGCTGAGTGCCGGTAGCGGTGGCCATAAAAATATCGAGCAACTTTTCGTGGATTTGCTTGGCCATCAGATGGCGTTGGTAGAAGCCCTGGCAGAAATTCGCACCCAGTCGCCAACGCAGCCGACATCACTGCAAAACCTGTTCGGACTGTTCCGGTCCGATAACAGTCATCACACACAAGCATCGCATCGCAGCTACATGGAGGTGACCGCACCTGAGTTTATCGCTGCGTATGCACGTGCCCGGGAGCAGGGACGCTTCGACAGGCCGTTAATGGATAGTCGTTCAAGTTAAATTCACCTTGGTAGGTCTCATTATGCGTTTATTCGTTGTAATCGCGTGCGCTTTTCTTTTGTCCGCTTGCGGTACTCCGGCACTGAAATTCGGCGTGTCTTCCACCGCAGACATCAACAAGAACGAGTATGGCGAACCCCTGGCAGTGGTTGTCAGGGTCTATCAGCTCAAGGACAAGCGCAGTTTCGAAAATGCCAGCTTTGATGAGCTGTGGAAGGAAGATTACAAGGCACTGGGTAATGACCTGGTGATGAAAGAGGAAGTGACCATGGATCCTGCCTATCAGCGTCACCTGGAACTTCCTCGCCATGATCAGGCCGAGTATCTGGCCGTCATGGCGGTCTATCGCGAACCGGAAAACATGAGCTGGCGGGATATCGATGAGATGCCCGGCAATTTCTTCACTCGCCGCTTTGACAAGAAAGTGCGTATCACCCTCGAGAAGAACCGCATCCTCCTTGACTGAATGATCTTGATTTGACGAGTAGAGCAATGAGTCAGCGACAGCAGAAAATTGTTTGGGCAGAGGGCCTGTTTCTCGGCCAGCAGCATTTCCAGCAATGGGATCGGGTATTCCAGCGGGAACTGCAACAGCGCAGCCAGCTCACCACTCCCCATTGCTGGGGCCTGGTGTCACTGAATCTGCTGGAAGAAGCCCTGGAAATGGGCCAATGCCGCCTTGAATCCATCACCGCCATCCTGCCTAACGGTCAATGGGTTGTGCATGACAGCCAGCGCGATGGTGGGCCGCTGCTGTGTGATCTGACTGCGGGAGGCGATCGGGTGGATGTGTGGCTGGCGCTGCCTGATAACGACCGGGTTGCCGGTATCAACGGCTACCGGGAGCAGGGGCGGTTGTGTGCCTGGCGGGCAGATTATCAGGAAGTGGCGGATGAACACGACCCCTCCCGTACCCGTGAAATCATCGTCGGCAAGCCGAACCTGTCCCTTTTGCGGGGTGACGAAAGCCGAGAGCATTATTCTTCTTTTCGGCTGGCCAGTTTTGAGCAGCAGGGTGATGGCCGCTACACCCGGGTGGACAGCTATATTCCCCCAGTGGTGACCCTGCAGGCCAGTGAGCAGTTGCAGGCCTGGATGGCCCGCATTCGTGACCTGTTGTCTGCCCGGGTCCGCCAGTTGTCGCAACAGCGCAACAGCTATGGCGATATCGCCGATATGGGCAGCCGGGAAATGGGCCCTTTTCTGCGCCTGCTGCAACTGAGACCAGCCCTGGCCACACTGGATCATCTGATCCAGCAGGAAAGCAGCCAACCGGAAACCCTTTACCGGGAGATGCTCCGCTTGATTACCGGGCTGAGAGATTTTCAGCCGGACATGCCGGAGCTGGAGTTGCCCCTTTATCAGCACGGGAGCTTGGGATCGGTGTTCGCCACCCTGGAAACCCTGCTGCGTGAATCCCTGGCTCAAAGCGCTAAAACTGCCAGTACTGCGCTTTCTCTCAGCCAGGAAAGTCCTGCCCTGTTACTGGCGGAGGGAGTGCCCTGGAGTCATCTGGACAGGCAGCATCTTTACCTGGGTGTGTACCACGAATCCGATGATCCGAACTGGGTCACCGATTTTTCCCGTCAGGCCAAATCCGGAAGCCGCGAGGATCTGGAGCTGATTCTGGCATCCGCGCTACCCGGCATCCGGTTGTCCCATACCCAGCGTCCTCCCAACAAATTGCCGGTGAAAAGTGGCTTTGAGTATTTCCGTTTCGAACCCAGCGGCGAGTTTTGGCCTCGGGCCATGGAAGCGGAAAGCCTGGCGGTGTTCCTGCCTGCCCAGTTCCAGGGAAGCCGTTTTGAACTGCTGTGTGTGGAGGACTGATGATGGTCGATTCACTCGTAGCAACCACCAATCCCCTGCTGGAATGTACTGCGCACCTGTTCACTCAGGTAATGCCTCTCAGAGCGGGTGGCAGCGATGCGCCGGATGATCTCTACGAACAGGTATTGAATGGTTTCGATCAGTTCGAACGGTTGGCATTTGAGCGACAGATTCCCACCGCCGATGTACAGAACGCCAAGTTCGCTATTGCTGCCTTTATCGACGAGGCGGTCATGGCCTCGTCCTGGCCACACCGTATGGAATGGATGTCCCAGCCTCTGCAGTTGAAGCTGTTTGGCGAGCATCTGGGGGGCGAAGCCTTCTTCATCAAGCTTGGCGAACTGCGCCAGCGTGGTGAGCAGAACCTGCATCTTCTCGAGCTGTACTACGTCTGCCTCCAACTGGGTTTTGAAGGGGTCTACAAATTGCGAGGGTTGGAACAATTGATGGCGCTGCAAGTTGATCTGCGCAGCCAGATTGATGGCCATCGTGGCGTGACGGATCCGCGCCTGGCTCCAAACGGTGCTGCTCGTGAGCATGTGTTGGCCCGAGTAGGTCGCCAGGTTCCCTACTGGGTCATTGCGGCGGTAACCGTGGCCATCGTCTTTTTCAGTTACACAGGCTATACGGCCGTCAGCATGAAAAGTGCCAGCGATGCCGCCGCAGACATTGCCCTGTTTCGCGAAAATCTGTTGACCTCGCCTTCCTACTCCTCGCTGTCAGAAGGGGACCTGAAATAATGTCGCTGGGCTCATTTTCTCAAATACTGAAAAAACTCGTTCTGTCCCGCTTTGGCAGCTCCGCCATCGGTCTGCTGGCGGTAGTTGCCCTGATCTGGTTTGCCGGCCCGCGTCTGGGGCTGACAGGTACCAATCGTTATCTGGCGGTGGCCGCCGTTGTCGGGGGTTTTGCCCTGATCATGGGGATTCGTTTCCTGCTGGCACG
>CATLZI010000211.1 GCA_950063125.1 uncultured Porticoccus sp.
GGGTTGGGCTGCCGCCTCTATCGGTTTCATGCTGGGCAACGACCTGTTGATTGTAACCGGCGCACTGGTGGGCAGCAGTGGTGCCATCCTCAGTTACATTATGTGTCGCGCCATGAATCGCTCGTTTATCAGCGTGATTCTCGGTGGCTTTGGCCAAACCACCAGTAGCAGCAGTGCGTTGACGGGTGATGAAAGTGTTCAGGAAACCTCCATCGATGAGCTCGCCGAGGAACTGTTGTCTTCGGACTCGGTAATTATCGTGCCTGGCTACGGCATGGCAGTGGCCCAGGCGCAGAATGCGGTGGGCGACATTACCAAGCTGTTGCGCGAGAAGGGTATTACAGTGCGGTTTGGTATCCATCCGGTGGCGGGTCGATTGCCGGGGCACATGAATGTGTTGCTGGCAGAGGCCCACGTTCCCTATGACATCGTGCTGGAAATGGACGAAATCAACGAAGACTTTCCTTCAACAGACGTGGTGCTGGTAATCGGTGCCAATGACACCGTCAACCCGGCTGCGGCCGAAGACCCGGGTAGCCCAATTGCGGGTATGCCTGTTCTCGAAGTCTGGAAATCCCGTCAGGTAGTGATACTGAAACGCGGTATGGCAACCGGCTATTCCGGTGTGGAAAATCCCCTGTTTTATAAGGACAACACCCGGATGTTATTTGGCGACGCCAAGGAAACCGTGGATAAGTTGCTGGGTGCACTGCGCTCATGATCGAGCTGATTTGACAATAAATGGTCTGCAGCGCAGACCGTTTCAACCACGGCAAATCGCTGTGCCCATTACCTGGCCCAGGCATGTAATGAGCAGAAAATCGATGACCGACAGGTGCGCCATGTACCTGCCGGGCATCGCCTGCCCATGGACTGCATACTGATCAAAAACCGGGGATACCTCCCCGCCATTTTTTGGGCATACAATTTGATGAATTTATGAAGCAGCATATCGGCGTGGTACAAACGATCCCCGATTTCCAGTCTGAGCTGGAGGTGCTGGCCGGGGGGTTCCAGAGCGATCGGGCCGAACTGCCTTCAGCCATTCTGGTGCAGCTATTTTTTTCTTCCGATAACCTCGAGTGGATCGATCAGGTAACTGAGGCTGTGCTGACCATCATGCCCGGGGCGGTTGTTGTCGGTGCTACCACCGATGGCGAGATTGCCAACGGCAAGACACTGACCAATAGCACCGTCTTTTCCATCTCGCTATTTGAAAAAACCACTCTGCAGATTGTTGCCGATAGCTGCCTCCCCGGCGAGGAGCTGACGCTCGGGGAAGGTTTGCGAGACCGGTTGCTCAGGGAGGAGCGGCAGATTGCCGGTGTGCTTTTCCTGGCAACCCCCCTGTCAATCAATGTCAGCAGGCTGTTGGATGGGCTGGCGTCGGGGGGTATCAATTTCCCCCTGTTCGGCGGCGGGGCAGGTGATTATGCCGTCATGGAACACAGTCTGGTCATTGCCAATCAGCAGACCATCGACCGTGGGGCTGTGGCGGTTGCCCTGATCAGCGACGATCTGGTCATCAAGGAATACACCTACTCGGGCTGGATGCCGCTGACCAGGGAAATGACCATTACCGCCACGAAAAATGACAGGATTGCCACCGAGATTGATGGCCGGCCTGCCTATGACGTGTACAGCGGTTATCTGGGCATCGAGAGCGACCAGCAGTTCTTCCTCAACGCCCTCGAATTCCCGTTTCTGGTGGAGCGTGGTAACGAACTGCTTGGCCGTACGCCCATGAAGGCAACCGAGGAAGGCGGAATACATTTCATTGCTGATGTAAAGCCCGGCGATAAATTTCGTATCGGTTACGGTGATCCCAAAGAAATTATTGCCCACGCCAAACATGCCCGTGATGAGCTGAGCAAATTCTGTCCCGAGGCTATTTTTCTCTATACCTGCTGCTGCAGACGCTTCCTGATGCAAAATGACGTTGAAATGGAAACGCTGCCATTTGAAGAGGTCGCGCCAACGGCGGGTTTCTATACCTATGGTGAATTCCTCGGTAAGGGCAGTCACATCAGCCATTACAACTCCACCATGTTGGTAGTGGGTATGCGGGAAGGTGAGCCGAAACAGCCGATGGCCTGTGATGTCGTCAGTCGGGCACCTGAAGCCGATCTGGCAGACAGACCGGACCTGTACAAAAATCAGCACATTCGCGTGGTGACCCAGCTCATTCACTTCATCGAAACCATCACTGCCGAACTTGAAGATCGAAACAAAGAGCTCATGCAACTGGCGGTTACCGACAAGCTGACCGGGTTGTTCAATCGGGCCAAACTCGATCAGGTCCTGGATGAGGAGATTGTCCGCCACAACCGCTATGGCACGGAATTCTGCGTCATCATGGCAGATATCGACGACTTCAAGATGATCAACGACACCTTCGGTCATCACAAGGGCGATGCCGCGCTGGTGGCATTTTCGGACATTCTTCGGCACAGCATTCGTGTCAATGACACGGCCGGTCGCTGGGGTGGGGAAGAGTTCCTGATTATTCTGCCACACACGTCGGTCGATGCGGCCGCACAGACCGCCGAAAAGATCCGCGCACTTGTGGCGAGCGGCGATTATGGTGAGGTTAAAACCGTCACGGCCAGTTTTGGTGTGCTGGCGCACAAGCCCGGTGAAACGGTGGACGACCTGTTGTTGCGGGCGGACATGGCGTTGTACGCGGCGAAGCGTAAAGGCCGCAATGCGGTGGTCTGCCAATAGACTGATCGCCGGTCATCCTTTCGATCTATTTCTATTGCCCGGATTTTTTTCGTCAAATAGCCAGATAGCCCATGATCACTACTGCATATCGCAGGCCTTTTCCCGTGGCCACCAGAATAAAAAAAGTGCTGGCGGGGACTTTCATCAGACCGCCGATCACCGTCAGGGCATCGCCGCCTATCGGCAGCCAGGTCATCAGCAGACTCCATTTGCCGTAGCGGTTGAACCAGTTTTGTGCCCGCTCTATATCCGCCTTGCGGGAAGTAAACCAGCGGCGTTCCGAGTAGTCCCCCAGCCGCAGGCCGATCCACCAGTTAACCCCTGCACCCAGGGTATTTCCGGTGGTGGCGAACAGCCACAGCAACAGCGGGTCGAGTCCATCCCGGAGCTGGGCGACCAGCAGAATCTCGGAATAAAAAGGCAGCAGAGTGGCTGCACCAAAAGCGACGGCACAAAGCAATAAATAATCTGTCATGGGGTTACCGGAGACCGATCAGTCATGGGAGAGGGACCTGTTTGAACATGGGCAAAAGGGCTGCCGGTGAGCATAAAGACTATCGGGGTGCGCTTCAAACATGTGTCGTAAACAATGCGAAAAGTTAATAGCCTGCAAGTACTTTGGTCGACGGCCAACTACTGCCTGAATGACAAAACACCGGGGCGGATGCCCGTCGAAATGGTAGCGTTGGCAATGTTTGGAGGACGCTGACTCATTGGGTTTTCAGCCGGATTTTCCCGGTCAGTAAAAACGTATTCCCGACACTGCCAGATCCGCCTCGAAGGCGCGCCCGATAGCCACAAGGCCTATCCGTTTCAGTTTGCCGAGATTGAGCGGCGTCTCGGTGCGATGGGCAACGAAGTCATTGAAGGGCAGCCTGAGCGTTTGCCATTCCGGTTTGACCTTGAAGGGCTGCCGGTAGGACTGCCAGGGCCTGCTCAGTTCGGTGGTTCTCAAGTGAACAGCGTATTCCTCCGCCGGACCGCAGACATCCAGCTCTATGCCCTGCCACGCGCCAGCATCCACGGCTGACTGATCGCCGGATAAATCCAGTGCCATCTGCAGAAACCCGCCGTTATTCTCGAGGCTCACCCGGCCGCGCATACGCAGTGCCAAACGGTTGCAGATGGTTTCACGAGTCAGGGTGCCTTCCGACAGCCCACCCATCACACCGTCGGTTACCAGCCGCCATTTGCATGCATTGCTGTTGGTGGGGAGGTCTGATTCAAGGCTGTCAAAAATAACCGAGGTTGTCATAACTATCAAATGCCTGTTCTGTTAATGGACGGTGAAAACGTCAAGTGTATTCCACAGCGTTGCCGCGAGCCTCATGTTTAAACAGAAACCTGGATTTAGTTTGTCGTACCGATCTCTTTATCCGTTCCGATCTCTTTATCCGTTCCGACCCCTGTTACCTTCCCTTTGCCCGTTCGAGGTGCCGGTTTGGGAATAGCCATGAAAACCAGATAAACCAATGCCAGAACGACTGTTGCGGCAGAAAAAATTGCTAGGCGGCGGTAGGCTGGGCGATCTGGAAAACGGCAAGAAGACCGGCGGCTCCAAGGGCGAC
>CATLZI010000212.1 GCA_950063125.1 uncultured Porticoccus sp.
TCCTGGCAGAAAACAGCAAGCAATATTGAAAGCATCCTGGTTGAAGAGTTTTCCCCCGATGAATGATGTGGCTAAAGCATGAAAATTCTTTTGGTGAACAAGTTTTATAGCCCTACCATCGGTGGTGTTGAGAGCGTGGTTCGGCAGCATGCACAATTTCTTGGCGATGAAGGGCATCAGATTACTGTTTTGTGCTGTAGCGACCGCCGTTCTTTGCGTACCCGTTTTGAAGAGCGGGGCGGTGTGAGAGTGATTCGTTGTGCCTCCTTCGGTACTTATTTCTCAATGCCTATATCCCCCATATTTGTTGTTTGGCTCTGGATTCTGTCGTTTAAAAGTAAACTGGTTTTTTTTCACCTTCCTTTTCCGATTGCTACGTTGTCTGCGCTTACCTTGCCGTTTAGGCGTCCATTTATTGTTTTCTGGCATAGCGATATTGTGCAGCAAAAGCGACTTAAGCCCATTGTTCAGTTTTTTCAACATTGCCTCTGTCGGAAGGCAGAAAGTATTCTGACAACTTCGCCGCAGCTTGTTGAGTTTTCGGATGTTATTTCATCGTATAAAGAAAAGCTGAAGGTTGTTCCTTTGTCTGTGCCGGATTCTGCACCTCAAGCGCCGGAAAAAAAGCCACCGACCCTGCCCACCATGCCTGAAAATTACGGCTTGTTCCTTGGTCGGCTTTGTTCCTATAAAGGTGTCGGTGTGAGTCTTGAGGCTTTGGGACTGTTGGCAAATAAAGGGGTTTCCTTGCCTGTTGTGCTGGTTGGTGATGGACCATTAAAAGGAAAGATCGCTCAAGCTCTGAAGGCAAAACGGCTCAACAATGTGGTTTATATTGATCGCCATGTGGATGAGGATGAGAAGAATTGGCTGCTGATGAATGCTTCATATCTGTTATTTCCGTCCACCGAACCTAGCGAAGCTTTTGGTATTATCCAGTTAGAGGCCATGTCTTACGGGGTTCCGGTTATCAATACTGATTTGCCGACGGGTGTGCCATGGGTGAGTGAGCACGAGAACACCGGGCTAACTGTGCCGGTTCGAGATCCTGATAGCCTGGCTAAAGCGATGGAAAGACTGGCAGGAGATGAAACAGAACGAAAAGTAATGGGGCGGCATGCATTGCAGCGTGTCTCAGATATGTTCTCTGATAGCACGGTTAGCGGGCTACTGGTCGATCAGGTCTCTCGCTTTCGCTAAAGCTGTTCTTCTCTTCAGGATTTGCATTTCCAGAAGTCTCTAGGCAAACCTACCGCCTTGTATCTCTTTCTTGTCATGTTATTTCTTAAATTTTTTTGGGGTAGAGTTGCGCTAGTTGGAGGGTGCCAAGAGGCTTTTATGCTGTTGCGGTAGCTTTTCTGAGTTGATATACGGCACAAGCTAATCCGATTGCAGCCGGGATAGCATAGAGTGCTACGATGATGCTTCCCTGCAGGATGCGGCTGTCAGTCGCGGGGATGAGGTAAGAGCCTGCGGCGACTGGTAGCGATAATAGCCAAAAGGCGGACACGCGGAAATTAAAAAATGGGGTCCCCTGGAAGTGCCGGGTATTTACATAGAGCATGGATATCACGAGGTGACTGGTGTGCGCACCAGCAATAGAGAGAGCTGCACCAACAAGGCCATACTTTCCTAATGCTATGACCATGAATATAGGAGTGAAAATAACCAGTAAAATATGAATGACGATTTCTGCGTTTAGCTTGCCTAAACCAAGTTGTAATAGCCAGGAAGAGTTGCTGAGGCCCTGAGATAAGATGCCTATTGCCAGCAACTGCATCAGTGGTGTGCAGATGGCTGACAGCTCAGGGTCCCCTGTCCAGACCCACAGACTTTCAGTGCCCATGAATACTAGTACACTGACCGCCGGAATAAGCAGGGCTTGCATGACTATGTAAGTTCGTTGGTAGACCTCCCAGAGCCGTTGTTGGTTGTTTCCGTATGCTAACCGGGAATATACGGGTAGCAAGATACTGAATATAGGTGAAATCATGACGTTAACTGCATTCACTACCGAAAATGCTAGCGAGTAGTAACCAAACTCATCCAGGGGGACGCTTCCCGAGAGCGTGATTCTGTCAATCTGTGAGAAGAAAAAACCGAGTATGGTAATTACTGCAATTCCCACAGTGGTCTGGTGGCCAAGGGTGGCGGTTTCTTCAATACTAGCGTCTCCGGCTGGGAGATTTCGAAAGCGGACCAGCACGATTGTCATTGTAGATAGAGCCAGAGCGGATAGTCCTATAACCTGAACGATGAAGTAGTTGGCTACTCCTGGGGCGAGCATGACAATTCCGGCACTAACCAGTTGCAGCAAGCCACTCTGGACAAAGCGAATAACACTGACGTCTGTATGTTTTTCTAAACCGATAAGGAGGTTGATTAGGTAATTGATGATAAGGTGGCTGCTGACTGCAATGCCCATTAATGTAATGGCAGTGCTTATGGTGGTCGTGGTCAATTCTTTTGCTTCAATATGTGCAACCAGCCAAGGCTGAGCAGGTCCGAATAGAATGAGTGCTAAAGTGATGACTAAGGTGAAATAACGAATGCCGATATTAAGTGAAAGCTTTCGAATTACTGAAGCTGAAGCGTTTTTTTCCCGCAACTGCGAAATGCGGCGGGCAATCGAGGTTCCAATACCCATCTCAGCCAGTTGCGCGGAGCTAGTTAGAAGCAGATAGAAACCAATAAGGCCAAAAGCTTCGATGCCCAGGTATTTTATCAATAGGGGGATGGCAAGCAGAGTGATGATGCGGCCACCCACACCTGACAGTAAATAATAGATCAGACTTCGCGCCATAGGGATTCAGTGGTCGTCATGTGTTTTTTGGGGTGCCAGTATTGCGACAATGTTAGAGCCTAGCGGAATGTTTCCGAACCCGTAAATTCGACGTATCAGAAAATCAACAGTGCGGCGAGCAAAATGAAATACGATATCCAGCATTCTCTTTCGTAGTCGTTTCCTGGTTACTTGAGCTTGATCGCGGCAGGATTTGAGTGTGTAGCCTGCATTCAAGGCAAGCTGCTGAAGTCGAAGGTCTGACAGTACAGTGCAGTGCGTCAGGTCGCCATATTGATTAACGAGCCCCCATGGACTTCGGCCGTTTGGCACACGAATAAATAGACACCCATTGGCTGAGAGATTACCTTTGGCCTGCCCAAGGAGGCTGTTTATTTCTTCAACTTGAAGATGCTCAAATACGTCGAATGCAACAATTAAGTCGAAGGGCTTGGTTTTTTCCTTGAATGCGCTTTCCAGATCTGAGAACGCCGAAATTCCTTGTTTGGTGGCTTCTTCCAGGCTGCGTTCATTAAGCTCTACGCCTACAACATGGGCCCCTTGGTCACGCATCCAGGCAAGTAATGACCCTTCACCATATCCAATTTCCAGTATGCGCTTGCCTGTTAGGGGAAAGCCTTGGAATTCTTTTGTGAAATACCGATTTTGTTCTTCGGAGTATTGGAAGTAATTATGCCAGCCCTTGAATGTGTCGTATTGATCGTACACTTATTTCTCCTTGCATTAGCGCTTAGAATCACAAAACAAGGCGCTACATCGCACCAAAGCCGGTCGCTACGGTTTTCAGGGTTCGCATAATGACCAGAAAATCCAGGCCTGGTGACAGGTTCTTGATGTAGTAGAAGTCGTGCTCGACCTTCTCGCGGGTTCCGTCCGTATCTGTTGCATAGCCCTGATTTACTTGGGCCCACCCTGTGATTCCGGGTCTCACGATGTGTCTGTAGCTGTAGTAGGGCACTTCAGACTCGAACTTTTCCACAAAGCCGGGCTGCTCTGGGCGAGGACCGATGAGGCTCATGTCACCCAGCAAAACGTTCAGGAATTGGGGTAATTCATCAATCCGGAATTTGCGTATAAATGCTCCCAGGCGGGTGATCCGGTGTGCATCCTGATCAGCAAATTGCGGGGTGTCTTCTGGGTTTTCTGAGGGTTTCATGGACCGAAACTTGTACATCTTAAAAACTTTGTTCCCTTTGCCAATGCGTTGCTGAACAAAGATTGCGCTGCCGGGGGAGTCAATACGAATCAGTATTGCCATTATCAGGCATAGTGGGAGTAGTAGGGGGACAGCAGCTAATGTCAGAAGAATGTCCGTTGCCCGCTTTGCCGCCAGGTAGACCGGCGATGGCTGGAGGCTTGCCAAGTCCGTGCTCTGTAGCGTGGCTAAATTGACTTTGCCTCTTATGGCTTCTTCTATCTGCCGGGCAGGAAGGACCGGAATGCCAGCGATGTTGCAATGGCTGACAAAACGTATCCATTCATC
>CATLZI010000213.1 GCA_950063125.1 uncultured Porticoccus sp.
ATAACTACCAACACGAGCACGAGCACGAGCACGAGCACGAGCACGAGCACGAGCACGATATAGCGGACCATCAGCAGCACACCGAGTTCACGGCCCGCTACCTGTTCCACTGCCAGCAATCGGAAAAACTCACCAGGATCGTTACAGACCTCTTTTCCCGCTTCCCCGGTATCCGTAGAATCCAGGCTTCATGGGTTTTGCCCGGGAGCCAGGGCGCTGCCACAATGACCCCCTCACACTCGCGACTGAAAGTGGACTAGCCATGGGCGTATCGACACTGGATCAAGTGATCAAAAAAGCGGAAGAGCACTGCAACCATCCAGGTGCCAAACTGACACCCAAGCGCAAAAATATTCTGATTCTGTTATTGCGTTCTGGCAGTCCCCTGTCCGCCTACGAATTGGCCGAGCGCTATCAACAACAGTTTCACGAATCCGTCCCGCCCATGTCTGTGTACCGAATGCTGGATTTCCTGATGACTGAAAACCTGGCCCACAAACTGGTATCGGAAAACAAGTTTATTGCCTGCTCCCACATTGCCTGTAGCCACCAACACCAGGTGCCCCAGTTCCTGATCTGTGACCGCTGCAACAAGGTGAAGGAAATTGCGATTGGCAAGGACATCATTGACGCACTGAACATAAATGTCACCAAAGCGGGTTACCACCTGATCAACCACCAACTGGAACTGCATTGCCTCTGCGACGAATGCAGCCAGACAAGTGCCGCCTGATTTCATGGGTAGCCAGACTGATCCCCTGAAGCAGATTCCCACCAATATCATCACCGGATTTCTCGGTGCCGGGAAAACCACCGCCATTCGCCACCTGCTAGCTCACAAACCACCGCAACAACGCTGGGCATTACTGATCAATGAATTCGGCGAGGTGGGTATCGATGCCGCGCTGCTGAATCAGAGCGGGGAGACTGATAACATCTTTATTCGGGAAGTGCCCGGCGGCTGCCTGTGCTGCACCAACCAATTAAACCTCCAGATTGCCCTCAACCTGCTCTTGAGCCGGGCCCGACCACACCGGCTACTGATCGAACCCACAGGGCTGGGCCACCCCCGCGAGTTACTGGAATTATTGAGTGGGGAATATTACCGCGAGGTACTGTCACTGCAGGCCACTCTGACCCTGGTAGATGCGCGCCATATCGCTGATAAACGTTACCACGACCACGCAGTATTCAATCAGCAATTGCAGACAGCAGATATCATCCTGGCCAGTAAAGCAGATCTGTACAATGCCAAAGACCTACCGCGACTGCATTCCTTTCTGGACAAAAACGGCCTGTCACAGCCAGTGATACCCCTGGCCAGGGGGGCGATGGAACCCGGCTTGCTGGATCGACCCAGCCAGGCCGCTGCTCACCCCCCACACACCCACCGGCACAATATCCAGACAACGGACCATGAAAAGGCACTGCCACCCATGCCCGAGCGGGGGTATTTGCGAATTGACCGCCGGGGAGAAGGTTACTTCAGCAACGGCTGGATTTTCGAACCCAACCATGTATTCGACTACCGAAAATTGATGGCACTGCTCAACCAGACCCCCGCCATCAGATTGAAAGGTGTGTTTATCACCAATCGAGGTATTTTGCGTTTCAACCGGACCGACGGCGAAACCACCAGTGACTTTATAGACGAAACTGCCGACAGCCGGGTGGAGCGGATAACCCGACGGCAGGGGGACGAGCAACAGATGGAACAGTGGCTGACCCACTGTCTGTTACCTTAACCAGGATTCATTCCCGATAGACCTCAACAGCCATTACCTTCATGGCGTAGGCTGAAACGGCCATGTCGTTCTCCGTCATGGCGGTACTCATCCGGCCACTCAGCCAGAAAGCATCATAGAGAGACGCCTGATCAAAGCCCTCCGCACTCTCTGCGTAGATTATCTGGTTCGGCGGCGGCGGTGGCACATGGATACAGGCACCAAAGAATGGCACCAGAAAAAATCGCGTCACCCGCTGCCGTTCATCAAAATCCAGCGGCACCACAAACCCGGGAATGCGTATCAATTGCCCATCAAATTCCGGTCTCACCTCTGTGGACGTCAATGCCTGCTGGTAACGATCCCCGGCAGGGTCACCGGCACCGCGAATGGGGCTTTTCAGCATATCCTCCTCGGCCCCGTCTTCGATTTCGGACAGATAGTCGGGGGGATTCATCAATGCGTCCAGATCCGCTTCGGGCATCAGCTCGGTCCACTCGACAGTCCTGAAATCCTCCTTTTCAAACACCGCGCCCTTATCAGCCATCGCCAAAGAGCAGGTCATACACAACCACAGGCTGCCGACAAGTAACGCTAAACGTGCAAAGCGAAAGTCACCATTCATCCTGATAATCCTTTCTTGCTTGATCGGCAAATTTTTGCCAGAAACCAAAAAAGATATGTTGTATCATTTATAGCCTGAATAGACCAGTAAAGCCACCACCCAGAAACTAAAATCGATGCAAAGTCCCACGCCCCAAAGCCATGCGGTCTCCATTGACCAGTTGACTTTTCAGTATCCCGGCAGTGGCCGTACTACCGTGCTGGATATCCCTCACTGGCAAATTGAGCGAGGGGAACAGGTTTTCCTGAAAGGACCCTCGGGCTCCGGCAAAACCACCCTGCTAAATCTGCTGGCCGGCACTCTCCAGGCCCGATCCGGCACACTGCAAGTCCTCGGGGTCAACCTGGCTCAGCGCAGTGCTCGCCAGCGGGATCATTTTCGAGCCGCCCATATCGGGGTGGTGTTCCAGCAGTTCAATCTCATTCCCTACCTCAGTGTGAGGGATAACCTGTTATTGGCGGCAAAGCTCGGCGGGACAACAACAGCCACGGCCCTGGAACGCTCTGCCCTATTGTTCGACACACTGAAACTGGACGAACAATTGCTGTCCGAACACCCCACGCGACTCAGTGCAGGCCAGCAACAGCGTGCCGCCATTGTCCGGGCGCTGGTCAATGCTCCGGAAATTCTGATTGCCGACGAACCCACCTCGGCACTGGACAGCCAGCTCCGCGACAGCTTTGTCCAGCATCTGCTGGCCCTGACCCGGGAATGGCAGAGTACGCTGATTTTTGTCAGTCACGATGACAGCCTTGGTCGGCAATTCCAGCGGGTGACGGCGCTGGCCGAGATAAACCGGCACGGAGACAGACATGCTGATTAAAATTGCCCTACACAGTTTGGCGAGCCGCCGCACCACGGCACTGATCACCGTGTTTTCCATTGCCATCTGCCTGTTCGTACTGCTCGGTATCGGCCATATCCGCCAGGAGGCCAAACACAGTTTCAGCCAGGCAGTTTCCGGAGTGGATCTGATCGTCGGTCCGCGCACCGGGCAGCTGAATCTGCTGTTGTACTCGGTGTTCCGTCTCGGTGGTGCCACCAACAATATCGACTGGCACAGTTTTCAAACACTGGCAAAAAAACCGGATGTAGCCTGGACAATTCCCCTGTCACTGGGAGACTCCCACCGGGGATATCCGGTACTCGGCACCACTGATGCCTACTTCCAGCACTTCCGCTATGGCGCGCAGCAATCACTGGGTTTTGCCGAGGGCGCTCCCTTTGAACAACCCTTTGATGTGGTGATTGGCGCTGAGATCGCCAGTCAGCTCGACTACCGGATTGGCGAGAGCCTGGTGCTGGCCCACGGCATGGCGGCCACCAGTTTTTCCCTGCACAGGGATTCGCCTTTTCAGGTTACCGGTATTCTCAAACCCACAGGCACCCCCGTGGATCGCACACTACACATTCATCTGAAGGACCTGGACAGCATCCACCGCGACTGGCAGAGCGGCACACGGGTGACCGCTCACCAACACACGGCCACCGAGCGACAACATGACCTTGAACCGGAATCCGTCACTGCAATCCTGATCGGTGTAAAGAACCGGCTATCCACCTTTCGTTTGCAACGGGAAATCAACCGTTACCCAGACGAACCACTGATGGCCATTCTGCCCGGTGTGGCGCTCTCGGAATTGTGGCAACTGATGTCCTGGGTAGAAAAAACCCTCGGTTTTATCGCCCTGCTGGTACTGTTTGCATCCCTATTGGGGCTGGCAACCATGCTGTTATCGACGCTGCAACAGCGACAGCGGGAGATTGCCCTGTTGCGGATTCTCGGATTGCGGCCACTGACTCTGTTGATGTTGCTGGAACTGGAGGCACTGCTGCTGGTAGCCGCCGGAGCCGTCGTTGCCGTCGGCCTGTTGAAGGGGGCTCTCACGGTAGCCGGACCAATGCTCGGCGAGCGGTACGGCCTGTTTCTCA
>CATLZI010000214.1 GCA_950063125.1 uncultured Porticoccus sp.
AAAAAAGCGGAAGCCACGTTTTTTCATGTCCTTGCTGATGGTGTCCGATAGCGGGGTAGTCGCGGGGACCGCGTCGGTATCCTGCCAATGGTTTTGAATCGAACGGTTGTCGACGAAGCCCCACAGGTAATCTGCAAAACTGCCGAATTGCGCTTGAATGTTCAGAAATAGACGGGCATTACTGACAGCGCTTTCAATCTTCAGTCGATTTCTCACAATACCCCTATTCTGTAGCAGCTGCGCAACGTCTTGCTGGTTGAAGCTGGCTACCTGCTCCGGTCGAAATTCGGCAAAGGCCCGTCGATAGTGTTCGCGCTTTCTAAGAATGGTGATCCATGCCAGGCCGGCCTGGGCGCTCTCAAGTACCAGAAATTCAAACAGCTTTTGGTCATCGCGACAGGGAACGCCCCATTCCTGATCATGATAGCTCTGATAGAGTGGGTCATTGCCAGCCCAGGGGCAGCGGAAAACAGGGTTGTCGCCGGGTATCCGTTTCAGGGAAAAGACCGTGGAGGTGGTCTCCGGGTCGCTGGACGAACTCACTGACAGTTATCCCGAAGGTACTGAAACAATTTGCGACTGGCTGCCGGTGGTTTTTGTTGTGATGCGTCGCGCTGGGCCTGTCTGATTAACTGGCGCAAGTGCTGTCGGTCCAGTCCCGGTATATCGTTAATCAGCTCTTCTAGTGCAGAGTCGCCCTCACTGATCAGTCTGTCGCGCCAGTTCTCTAGGCGTTGAAACTGCTGGCGAAAAACCTGGCTGTCATGGTGAAAACTCTCCAGCTCCCGGCGTATGCTATCGCTGTCGATAACACGCATGATTTTGCCAATATATTGCAGCTGGCGTCGTCGACCCTCGCGGTTTTTTAGCCTTCTCGCCAACATGACGGCTTCGGCAAGTTCTTCCGGCATGGTGACCTTGGCCAGCTTGGCCGGGGCTAGATCCACGAGCTCTTCACCGAGCTTTTGCAGTGCGGTCATCTCACGTTTGACGGCCGACTTGCTTTTGGGGAGTTCTTCGTCTGGCTGGCGGTCTGGAAAAGAATCTTCAATCATGATGGTTAGCTATAAAACAGGGTGGCGAGACCCAGAAACGAGAGAAAACCCACCACATCTGTAACCGTGGTGAGAGCGACGCTCCCCGCCAGAGCGGGGTCAATACGGCATTTTTTTAGAAATACCGGCAGCAACGTGCCTGCAACAGCGGCAGAGATGAGGTTGATGGCCATGGCGGCAGCAATGATGAAGGCTATGATCGGGTCGTTAAACCAGAGAGCAGCAACGCCGCCCATCACTAGTGCCCATAGCATGCCATTCAATGCGCCGACGGCAAATTCCTTGCTCAGTAACCAGCGCATATTGTTTTTGCTGATTTGTCCCAGTGCCATGCCCCGAATAACCACGGTGAGCGTCTGACTGCCAGCAACACCACCCATGCTGGCGACAATGGGCATCAGGATAGCCAGCGCGACGACCTTTTCAATCGTGGCTTCGAAAATGTTGATCACCGAGGAGGCGAGGATAGCGGTTATCAGATTCATCCCGAGCCAAACGGCCCGACGGGGCGCTGTGCGCTTAACCGAAGCAAACGTCTCTTCTTCATCGCTGAGACCGGCCAACCCCAATAGTGAGTGGGCGGCATCCTCGATAATCACGTCTACCACGTCATCGATAGTGATTCGGCCAAGCAGTTTGTGGTCTGCGCCTACGACTGGAGCTGAAACCCAGTCATTTTTTTCAAACAGCAGTGCAACCTGCGAATCGGGCATATCGGCTGTGATGGCCTGTGCATCAGTTACCATCATCTCGCGCACAGTGATATTTGGGCTCGCGGTCAATAGTTTGGTGAGCGGTAATGTGCCGAGAAAAGTATCTTCCCGGTTCACCACAAAAATATTATCGGTGATATCCGGAATTTCTTCATGGCGGCGCAGATAGCGCAAAACCACATCAATCGTCAGATCGGGCCGGACAGTGATGGTGTCCGTATTCATCAACCCGCCGGCGGTATCTTCGTTGTAAGTGAGTACTCGCTCTACCCGCAGCCTATCCTGGCTGCTCATCGCCTGAAGTACTTCTGGTATTACTTGGTCGGGTAGTTGCTGCAGGATGTCCGCAATGTCATCGGGATCAAGGCCTTCGGTAAGTGAGGCGACCTCGTGGCTTTCCATTTCACTGAGGATTTCACCGCGAAGTTCCTCGCTGAGCTCACCGATCACCTCGCCTTCCAGTTCCCGGTCAACCAGATCCCATAATACCCGCCGGGCTTTGGGTGGTGCAGACTCTATCTGGTCGGCGATATCGCCGGGAGAAAGGTTGTTGAGCATGTGCCGGAGCAGGCGCACATCGCTCGAATTCATCATTTCATTGATGCTGGCGAGCCTGGACAAATGGCTGAATTTTTCGTTAGGCCCCTGCATCTGAGAAGTTTTCCCTGACCGTCAGTTTGAAGGCGGATAGTGTATAGGTGGGCGTGACAAAATTATACAGTGGTCTGGTTGGTAGGCGGCGCGGTTAGTGCTCTTCCTCGAAGCGGTTGCCGATTAACTGTTCGATATCGCGATGGGCGCGCTCTGCATCATTGCCTTCGAAAATGAAATGGAGAGAGGTGCCCTGGGTCGCGGCAAGCAACATCAGTGACATCACGCTTTTGGCGTCCACCAGTTTGTCGGGACTGCGCCCGGTTTTGATGGCGCAGCCATATTTTCCGGCAGTCGAAGCCAGCTTTGCGGCTGCTCGAGCATGCAGCCCGAGACGGTTGACAATGGTGATTTCTGTACAGATTATTTTTGACATAACAGCCCTCTCGTGATGGTGGCGCCCGTCAGGACAGTTCTCTGTGCCGGACCTGTACATTCGGCATTGTGCTGCTGAAATGTCTGGCTAGAACGCTGGATATGTAGACTGAGCGGTGCTGTCCCCCGGTGCAGCCCACTGCAATGGTTAGATAGCTGCGATTGTTGGCAAGAAATGACGGCGTCCAGCGGGACAGGAACTGCTTGATGTCATTAGTCATGTCGATGACTTCCGGTTGCGATTCGAGAAATTCGATCACTGGCTGGTCATTGCCGGTAAAGGGCCTTAACTCCTGTTTCCAGTGGGGGTTGGGCAGGCAGCGAACGTCAAAGACAAAATCCGCGTTGACTGGCACTCCGCGCTTAAAGGCAAAGGACTCAAACATGACGGCCATGTCATCTCTGCTGTGGGGAGCAATTTGTTGTTTGATGACGTCGCGCAGTTGGTGCAGGGTCATGGTGCTGGTATCAATTCTGCGATCTGCAATTGAGGCGATTGGGTCCAGCAGAGTGGTTTCAAGTTCGATGGCTTCGTGGATATCTACCCGGTCATTGGTGAGAGGATGCTTGCGGCGTGTTTCACTGAAACGCTGGATAATGACGGAATTTCTGGCATCGAGAAAAAGTACTTCATAATTGATGCCCGAATATTTCAGCTCCGCAAGAATTTTGGGTAGCTGGTCAAGGTCTTCGCCCAGGTTGCGGACATCAATTCCCACCGCAATTTTTTCCAGCCAATGCTGGCTCTTGGCGTTGATGGCTTTCTGAAAAAGGCCGGGAAGCAAACTGGCGGGAAGATTGTCAATGCAGGTAAAACCGACATCTTCGAGAACGTTCAGTGCGGTACTCTTACCGGATCCGGAACGCCCACTTACCACCACCAGTCGCATTAGTCTTTCACCTCAGTCGCCATCATTGCCGGTTGCTATCCGGAAGAGGTCTTGATCACTGCCTGCCTGTCGCAATGCATTGCGAACCGTTTCGTCCTGAAGCAATTCGGCAATGGAAGAGAGGACCTGCAGGTGTTCGTCGTTTTGTTCCTCGGGAACGATCAGTGCAAAGATCAGATCTACCGGCTCTCCATCAATGGCATCGAAATCGACGGCATCAGCCAGTTTGACAAGTGCCCCGGTAATTTTTTCACAGCCTGCCAAACGACAGTGGGGGATGGCAACACCTTCTCCTATCCCGGTGCTGCCCAGTCGCTCTCTTGCCAGCAGACTCTGGTAGAGGTCGTCTGCGTTAACCCCTTCCATGCGTTCTGTCAGGAAGACGGAAAGGTTTTCCAGTACCCTTTTTTTGCTACCGCCCTCGGCGCTGGCAACGGTGTTTTCAGGGGTGAGTACATCGATCAGTTTCATGAGTGTTATCTACCGCGGTTCTTTTCCTTGTGCTTGATTAACTGTCGGTCCAGCTTATCGGTCAGCATGTCGATAGCGGCATAAAGATCCTCATGCTCGGAATCGGCAAAGAATTCACCGCC
>CATLZI010000215.1 GCA_950063125.1 uncultured Porticoccus sp.
GCCCGCTACCGGGCGGTGGATACCACCTCGGCGTTGCTGCTCGGCCATGTGCCCGGGCTGGACAGAACCGGCAGCGAATAGCTGCCCTTCCCCTCCCGCTGCCGTTATAAAAACGGTCTTACCACGAGGGCACAGAGAACACGGAGGAAAACCTTCTTTTCTCTCTGCCCTCTGTGGTGAAGGCGCAGGGCCTCGCCCTTTTCCCGATATCTCGCACCAATCCCTTTCAAACGCAGGCGTTGTGACTCAATGGGGCGGTCCACACGCTCCTTGTCCTTGGGCTGGATCCTATTCTCAATCACTCTGTCTTTATGATCAGTGTTATTGGGTCAGGGAAAAGAAGAGGTCAACATATTGAATCATGCGTAAACCGATCGGTTTGTAACTGACTGACTTTTCTGCTTTTATCTTTGAATATGCAAATTTGTAGTTTGTGGTATGAAGCCGGCACGTTCATTGGGTATTCGAGCGGGACTATTGATAACTATTAGACTCTTTCAGCGTATGGCTACAAAATTTTAACAATAAGGGAAAACATGAAAGGCACTTTAGAGTTGCATGAAATAGTGGATAGATATATCCACAAATTGGTCGCACTACATGAAGTTTTTCCATATCAGATGACTATGGCGGCAGTCGTCGCACATAAGTCTGCAGAAAAGCATAAGAAGTTCTTGGATGAAAATGCTGAAAAAATTGAAGAAGATGAGGAGAAAACAGCGTATAAGCTGGATTCTAAATACTTTGGTCGCTCCTCCAGACTTGGACGTCGTAGCGATAGAGCAAAAACTGTTTTAGATCTGCTTCCAAGAAACTTCGTTGTGTCATATGTTTCTGAGTATGATTCATTTTTAGGGCAATTGATTACTCAGATATTGAAGTTTAAGCCAGAAATAGTTGACTCAAAAGACAAATCAATCTCTCTTTCTGACCTAGTAAACCTAGGAAGCGTAGAGGCTGCAAGAGACAAAATATTTGCCAAAGAAGTTGAATCTATTTTGAGGTCAAGCCATGCAGACCAATTTTGTTGGATGGAAAAAGCATTTTCGATACCTTTGACAAAAGGGCTAAATTCATGGCCGCTATTTATTGAGCTGACTGAACGTAGAAATCTTTTTGTTCATTGTGATGGGGTAGTTTCGGAGCAGTATCTAAACGTTTGCAAAAGACATAATGTTTCTGTTGGCTCAGATACAATTGTCGGGAATAGGCTTCAAGCTGAAAAGAAATATCTCAGACAAGCTTATGAAGTTTTATATGAAATAGGGATTAAGCTGTCTCAGGTTCTATGGAGAAAGCTAAGTCCTGACGATATTGAAAAAGCAGAGTCGAGTTTATCTCACTTTACCTATGAGTTATTGATCGAAGAAAACTATAAATTAGCTAAGAATTTGCTCGATTTTTCCTGCTGTACTCTGAAAAAGTGGGGTGCAGAGGGGACTCGTTTAGTTTATGTGGTGAATCGGGCATTGGCCTATAAGTTTTCTGGTGATCACGATAAATGCATTTCAATTCTAGATGACGAAGACTGGTCTGCATGTGGTGATAATTACAACCTATGTGTGGCCGTTCTTCGAGAGGAATTTGATTTGGCTAAGACGCTGATGTTAAGGATAGGCGCATCAGGGAGTGTTAGTGAAATTGACTACATAGAATGGCCTTGCTTCAAGGATTTTAGATCTACAGATCAATTTATAGATGCATTTACTGAGGTATTTGGAAAAGCTCCAACTACTATCGAGCAAGTAGATAATGATGAGTTTGAAAGCCAATCAGATAACAATGTAGAAGAACGCGAAGGTGAAGAAAAGTCAGAAGAAGTTGATGACTCCGTCGAGCTAGAGGCGGAAAATAAAGCCTGACAAGCAACGGAAGGCGGATCAAATTTGCTCGCGTTCGTCACTCCACTTTGCCCGCTACGCTGGGCGTTGAGCACCAAGGGAGATCTAAGTGGCAAATCCAATTCTGATAAAAATCCCAAGACATGCCGACAGAGTGCTTGTCGAGGCATTCTTGAAATTCTCTGCCGCTATAGGCTCGCCGCATGTTTCCGTAAATGCTGGTGTTGGCGGTAATTATCAGATTGATTCTAAAAATCCCATATCTGACGAACTTGAGAAATTGCTTTCGTATGATGCGTCCGTCGTGCAGGGAATTAGCACATCTATTCCTGGGTTTAATGTAAACCTACATCGGGGCGGCTACCCTCATCAGAACCAATCAAAATCGGCCATTTACGATGATATTGGTGTTCAGATAGACCCCAGCCAGTGCAAGTTGTCTGAAGGGCAGAGGGTAGAATTCGTTGGTCTGGTCACTAAACACCTCGGCTCGTTTGACCCTATGCGGCATGTGAAGGGCGGCGTTTCAGAAGAGCAAGATCAGCTTCTTGCTATTCACAACGCAACTCTCGAGCGCCTTGAATCATTGAATGAAAATCTTATTCGGGACAGCGAAAAATTTAGAAGGAAAGTCGAAAAGGATTACAGAGAAAGATCCGCTGAACTTGAAGAAAAATACGATGAACGGTCAGATCAGCTTAACGCTGAAATTGACGAAAAGAGAAAAGCTCTCGCCGGTAGGAAGGAAGAATTAGCTGCAAAGATAAAGGAAATTGATGATCGGCAGAACACCCACGTCCGTCGAGAGTTGAGGCAGCAAATCCTTGAAGAAATTCGCAATAGAACCGAGAAGTTCAAGCTGACGAAGGGGACCAATAATTTGCGGTGGCCCATTCACGTTGTGTGCGTCCTTTTGGTTGGGGCGTTGGCCGCATCTGCGTTGTACTACGCTGTGGAAACAATCGAAGCGCTTAGGTCCGATCCGATAAATAATTTGTCAGTTGCTATCCTTGTGGGCAAACAGATATTGCTTTCAGGCGCATTCGGGGCATCAGTAATTTTTTATGTCCGATGGATGAATGCGTGGTTCTCGCAGCATGCTTCGACGGAATTTCAACTGAGGCAATTTCAGTTGGATATTGAAAGGGCTAGTTGGGTTGTAGAAACAGCGCTAGAGTGGAAGGATGCAAAAGGCTCAACAATTCCTGCAGAGCTTCTTGGCCCAATTTCTAATAATTTATTTGGTGCGGAAAGCACGGATTCATCGGTCGTTACACCTGCTGATGAGCTGGCTTCCGCGCTGCTCGGTACTGCCTCAAAAGTGCGGCTGAATGTAGCGGGTTCGGAGCTAGAGCTCGATGGAAAGAAGCTCAACAAAGCCTGAGGCGACGCGAACCTCCAGGGTCAGGTCTGGAATTTTGCATTCAATTGCCGGTTCCGTTCGCCATGCAAGCATGGGCTCCAACAGCAGCTATTTGGCTGTGGCGTGAGCGCACATCCCTCTCAGCGAAACCCGAACCCCTGCACAAACGCCATCAACCGCTGCTCCAGCCAGAAGCGCTGGGGCGCGTGGTTGATAAAGCCCACGTGGCCGCCGTACTCACTCACCTCCAGGGTCACTGCCGGGCCCAGTTCCTCCTGGCGCGGTAGGGTCTCCGGGGTCATGAAGGGGTCGTCGCGGTTTTGCAGCATCAGTGTGGGGGTGCGGATCTGCAGTAGTTTGGGTCCGGCGGAGCATTGGGCGTAGTAGTGGTAGGCCCCGCGAAAGCCGTACAGGGGGGCGATGATCTGGTCGTCGTAGCGCCAGAAAGAGCGGATGCCGCTCATGTTCAGCCGGTGCAGACGCTTGGCTTCCGGTGGGTTGACCTTGTCCAGATGGCGCTTCTTGTCGTCGAGCTGGCCGAGCAGCACTTTCAGTAGATGCTGGCGGTACATCTTCGACAGCCCCCGATCCAGCCGATTGGCACACAGGTCCAGTCGCAAGGGCGCGCACACCGAGGCCACCGCCGTCAGCTTGCCGTTGTCCCGATGAGCCAGCCAGTTCAGCAACCGGCTGCCGCCTAGCGACACGCCGATGGCAATACGGTTGCCGGTGGGGTCCTGGTCAAACACATGCTCGATCACCGCATCCACATCGTCGGTTTCCCCGGCGTGGTAACACAGGGCGGTGTCATTGGGCTGCTTGGCGCCGCGACTGTTGATCGCCACCGAGCGCACCCCGGCATCGGCCAGTGCCCGCTGGATGCCACGGATATAGTGGGAATCGCTACAGCCGGACAGGCCGTGCAGCAGGATCACGGTCAATTGCCCGGGGTGGCTTGCCGGCCCCGCCCAGTCCAGCAACAGCTGATCACCATCCGCCAGCGGCAGCCATTCGCTGTGCCGCTCCACCTCCGGCAAGGCCCGGCCCAAGGGCCCCCACAGGGTCTG
>CATLZI010000216.1 GCA_950063125.1 uncultured Porticoccus sp.
TAAACCCGCGGGAAGCGGCCCTGAGTCCCAAAACCTAGTGGCAATCAAATAAATCTACCATTCCTGAAAAAAACCCTATATAGTGCGTAAAGCTTGAAAGTACGTCCTATATTTATGTGCACCATTTCGATGTCTCATCTTTAGAACTTCGGCCTGTTATTCATAATTACTAGCAATACTTCCAGCAAATACCGCCTCCTCAAAAAGGCAACAATTAATACTTTATTACCAATGAATAGATAGGAAACGAATATGTCTACAGTTACCGGCACAGTAAAATGGTTTAACGAATCAAAAGGTTTTGGATTTATCGAACGTGAATCCGGCCCCGATGTTTTTGCTCATTTCAGCGCCATTTCAAGTTCAGGCTTCAAAACCCTGATCGAAGGCCAGAAAGTGGAGTTTACTGTCACCCAGGGACAGAAAGGTCCCCAGGCTGAAAACATCGTAGTCGTCTCTTAATACAGAGACTCAGAGACTACCTGCTGACAACTGATAGTTGTCAGCCCGCTTCTTCCTGAAGAAGCGGACAGAAAAAGGGCAAGGTTTACACCTTGCCCTTTTTTATTAACGCTTTATCCTGAATATTGCGAGAGTAAAGCTACGACAAGGAGATAAAAAATGACAACCAAACTGAATTTTGAGGGCGTAACCCGCACTAACCGTAAAGATGTTGAGGCTGTCGAGGTCTGCCCGGGCATTTTTGAAACAAAGCTCTGGGCCGGGGAAAACGGTAGCTGGGCAGCAATCTATGAATTTAAGCCAGGTGCCAAATTTCCCGACATCGACAAACATGAGAAAGGGCCTGAGCAAATCTATGTTATCTCGGGTGTATTTGGTGGCGGAAAAGAAGACTATCGAGAAGGTGACTTTGTTCATCAGCCCAAGAACTCCTCTCACATTCCACAATCGGAAACCGGCTGCACGCTGTTGGTGATCTACCCTGAAGGCTGACATCGACATCATCAGGTTTCTGGCAGTCAAGTTCACCCCTCATCACTGCGCCCTACTTTGCCGATGAGCAGGCTGCAATGTAACTGACATTACCAACCAACGCATACTGGAGCTCCCATGTCACTGCTGCGCCTCCGCTACCAGACCATAGAGTTTGGTGAACTGGATATTCACATCCGCACCCTGCGCAGCAATCTGGAATACAGCGATCCGGATGGAGACGCAGAGGCGCTGGGCATCTCCTCTGCCAGTTGGCCTCTGTTCGGTGTTGTCTGGGATTCGGCAAAAGCCTTGGCTCACCACATGCTCAGTCAGGATACCAGTGGAAAACGCATCCTTGAGGTGGGCTGCGGTATTGGCCTGGCAAGCCTGGTACTCAATCATGGTGGTGCAGACATCACCGCCACAGACTATCATCCCCGGGCAGGAGAATTCCTCGATATCAATGTGCAGCTCAATCAGGGGCAACCCATTCCCTTTGTCCGAACCGGCTGGGCCGATGAGGATCAACTGCTGGGTAAATTCGATATGATTGTCGGCAGTGATGTGCTGTACGAACGCGAACACGTTGATCTGCTGGCAACCTTCATCAATAAACACGCGCAGGACACCTGCGAAGTCATCATCGTAGATCCGGGCAGAGGCCACCACGCGCCATTCAGTAAAAAAATGATTCAGCTTGGCTACACTTCCAGCCAGCAGAAAATAGCCAACACCGACTACTTGCCAGAGACCTTCTCCTGCCAGGTGCTTCAATATTACCGGCAATGACCACCTCCACACTCCCGGCTGAACCCTCAATCAGAGTCCCAGAGCCGAGAGACCGGGGTAATCCATTGGCCGAACTCCCGGCGACCAGTCGAATTTTCTTTCAGCTTCAGTGATGGGTATATCGTTAATACTGGCATAACGGGTTTTCATCAAGCCATTTTTGGCAAACTGCCAGTTTTCATTACCGTATGAGCGAAACCAGTTATCCTCCCTATCGCGCCATTCATAGGCAAATCGCACCGCGATTCTGTCATCACTAAATGCCCATATTTCCTTGATCAACCGGTAGTCCAGCTCGCGTAACCACTTGTTTTCCAGAAATGTAACAATCTCACCGCGACCACAGAGAAACACTGACCGGTTGCGCCAGCGGGAATCCTCCGTATAAGCCAGCGACACCAATGCCGGGTCTTTGGTATTCCACGCATCCTCGGCCCTGCGCACCTTGAGCACGGCGTCCTCAAATGTAAATGGGGGCAACGGTGGCCTCAATGGTTCATCCATGGTCTTCTCCTCGCAGCAACCGAAGTGGCATCAGCTCCCGCACAATCCGGCAAGACATCACCAGCTCTTGTAGGGTAGAAACTTGCCGTTCAGGGTCAGCAATACCCGGTCGCCTTTGGGGTCCTCAATCTTGTCCACTTCCATGGAAAAATCGATGGCGCTCATGATCCCGTCACCAAATTTTTCCTGAATAACCTCTTTCAGAGTATCCCCGTAGACCCCAACCACCTCGTAAAGCCGGTAGATCAACGGGTCTGTCGGCACCGCCTTGTCCCAGCTCTTTGTTGGATAGCTAGCCAGCGCACTGGCAACTTCCGGCCCCAAACCCAGGTAGTCGGCAATCGCTTTCGCCTTTTCCGGTGGAGCACTGTTCATACCGAGACAGGCGGAAGTCAGGAATACCGTCGACATACCCAGGTCGCTGGCCATGGCTTCCCAGCTCAACCCCTTGGCCAGCTTGATACTGATAATGGTTTCAGTCATCGAGATCTTGTTCATGGACACTCCTTCACTTTTCATTAGATAGCAGCCTTCAGGGCTGCCGACTGTTCACTTTTTGGATTGATTTCAACAGAGGGGTCTACCTCCTGTGTGGCCCCGCCAACCTGCCCCGCAGAGCCCGACAATTGCCCGGAACGCTTTACCAGAAAATTCACCAGATAATTGCGAATCTTGTAGTAGGCAGGATCTTCAATAATATTGGCGCGGTTGCGCGGACGGGCGATATTGATCTTGACGGATTCCGCCACCCTGGCATGGGGACCATTGGTCATCAGCAGCACCCTGTCTGCCAGGAGTATGGCCTCGTCGACGTCGTGGGTAATCATGAACACAGTCTGCTGGGTTTCACTCCATATTTTCAGCAGTTCATCCTGAATAACCCCCCGGGTCAGTGCATCGAGGGCACCAAACGGCTCATCGAGCAGTAACAGCTTGGGACTGGTGGCAAAGGCGCGGGCAATACTGACACGCTGACACATACCACCGGACAATTCGGATGGTTTGCGGTGAAGCGCTCCGGACAAGCCGACCATTTCCAGAAAATGACTGCTGTGGGCCTCCACTTTGGCTTTATTCCACGTCGGCCAGCGTGCCTTCACCCCAAAGCTGACATTCTGGAGAGCCGTTAACCAGGGCAGCAAGCTGTAATTCTGAAAGACCACCCCGCGATCAAGGCTCGGCCCGGAAGCTTCCTTGTTGTCCATAATCATGGTGCCGGTGGTGGGGGTCTCCAATCCCGCCATCACATTTAAAATGGTGGACTTTCCACAGCCTGAGTGACCGATAATGCAAACAAATTCCCCTTTGTCGATGCCGATATTGGCACCTTCAAACACCACCAGGTCCTGCTCTTTTGAAGGATAGACTTTGGAAAGCCCTTCGATACTGACAAAATGCCGACTCATGGGCTAATCCTCGTATTGCACCAGTTTCGTCACTGCCGCCAGGGTCATATCCAGCAACATACCGACGATACCAATCATTAAAATGGAAAAAATAACGCTGTTCAGATCCAGATTATTCCACTCGTTCCAGACGTAATAGCCGATACCGGTCCCCCCCACCAGCATCTCGGCAGCGACAATCACCAGCCAGGCGATACCAATGGAAATACGCATTCCGGTGAGAATGGTGGGCGCTGCCGCAGGTAGAATCACCAGAAAGGCCGTTTTCAGCGGACTCAGCTCATGGGTACGGGCCACCTTGATCCAGTCGGTGCGGACATTGGCCACACCAAAGGCGGTATTGATCAACATCGGCCAGATCGAACAGATAAAGATCACAAAAATGGCTGACCCCTCCGAGTCCCTGATGATAAAAAGGGCCAGCGGCATCCAGGCCAGTGGCGAGATGGGACGCAGCACCTGGATAAAAGGATTGAGTGCCTTGTGCATTAAAGGCGACATGCCGATCACAAAACCCAGAGGTATTGCGATCAACGCCGCCGCGAGATAGCCGGTCAGCACCCGATAGAGGGAATAGGCCAACTGGATGCCGATACCCTTGTCATT
>CATLZI010000217.1 GCA_950063125.1 uncultured Porticoccus sp.
CTTTCCAGGCTCAGGCGCCTGATCGGCAACGACCACATGATTCTGGTGTTCCTGGCGCTGATCGCCGGCACCCTTGCCGGTAGCGCCGTGGGAAATCGCGTCCGCACCGGTTTCGTTGGCAATCTCAATCAACCGCTTGGCAATCAGAGGCCGGGCAATTGATGTCCCCAGCAGGTATTCCCCTTCGTAGATGGTGTTGGCACGAAACATCGGGAACACATAGTCACGAACATACTCCTCGCGAAGATCATCCACATAAATTTCTTTCACATCCAGCGCCGCCGCTTTGGCGCGGGCCGGTTCCACCTCTTCTCCCTGACCGATATCCGCAGTAAACGTGACGACTTCACAGCGATAGGTTTCCTGTAGCCATTTGACAATAACCGAGGTATCCAGCCCCCCCGAATAGGCTAAAACAACTTTTTTAATGTCGGACACGACATGACTCCTGATTGGTATTTTGTGGGATAAAAGTGGGCACTATTCTAATCCTTAAGCAGGTAGTTTCACAGTGAACAGGGCAGGCTCTGCCGAATTACCCTGATCCTGACTCGAAATGTTTAATCCGGCGACTGGCACAGGATCCCCTCGTTTCTTCTGTTAAGCCAGCAACGATTCCGGTAGCATTGATTGATTCAATGACCACCTGTAGCAACCAACTTGACCATGACTGAATTTACCATCACCCGCCCCGATGATTGGCACCTGCACTTGCGCGACGGCCAATTGCTCGCCTATACGGTGCCAGACGCTGCGCGATATTTTGGGCGAGCCATCATCATGCCCAACCTGATTCCGCCAGTACTCAATACCGCTCAAGCCCTTGCTTACCGAGAGCGAATTCTGGCCCATCGTCCAGCCGACAGTCAGTGGAAGCCTTTAATGGTGCTGTATTTGACCGACAACACCGACCCGGCGGAAATAGAGCATGCCGCGGCGTCGGGGCATGTGGTCGCCTGCAAGTATTACCCGGCCGGCGCGACCACCAACTCGGACTCCGGCGTCACCCAACTGGACAATATCTATCCCGTCCTGGCACGTATGGAAAAAATCGGCATGCCACTGCTGCTGCACGGTGAGGTCACGGATACTGAAATCGATATTTTTGATCGGGAAGCGGTGTTTATCGATCGGCATCTCGGCAAGCTCACCAACAACTTTCCCGCACTGAAAATTGTGCTAGAACATATCACCACCCGGGACGGTGCCCAGTTCGTGGCAGAAGCATCGGCCAGAGTAGCCGCCACCATCACGCCACAACACCTGCTGTTCAATCGAAATCAGTTGCTCGCGGGTGGAGTCAGACCACACTACTACTGCCTGCCAATCCTCAAGCGGCAACATCATCAACAGGCATTGATTGCAGCCGCCACCAGTGGCGACCCCAGTTTTTTTCTGGGCACTGATTCGGCGCCCCACAGCACTCATCGCAAGGAAACTGCCTGCGGCTGTGCCGGTTGTTACTCCAATCATGCCGCGCTCGAACTCTACGCCGAAGCCTTTGATCAAGCCGATGCGCTGGACAAGCTCGAAGGGTTTGCCAGTTTTTTTGGCGCAGACTTCTATGGCATACCCCGCAATACTGACACGATCACGCTACAGCTTTCACCGTGGCAAAGTCCGACCAGCCTGCCCTTTGGCAGCGACACACTCACACCATTAGGTGCTGGAGAAACCAGGCAATGGAGCGTCAGCTAAGTATGCACCCGCCCATCTCGGATCGTTTCAGAGGCTTTCTCCCCGTGGTCATCGATGTAGAGACCGGCGGGTTTAACGCCGCTACCGACGCGTTGCTGGAAATGGCCGCTGTGACACTGGCCATGGATGAAGATGGCATCCTCATGCCCAGCGAGATTATCTACCATGCGGTGATCCCGTTTGATGGCGCCAATATCGAACAGGCGGCTCTGAACTTCACCGGCATCGACATCAACGACCCCTACCGGATGGCACTGGAGGAAAATGAGGCCTTGAGGGCCCTGTTTCAGCCTATTCGCAATGCAGTCAAGGACGCACACTGCAGCCGCGCTGTCATGGTGGCACACAACGCGCATTTTGACCTTGGATTTGTCAACGCAGCTGTTGAAAGAAATGGCATTAAACGCAACCCCTTCCACCCGTTTTCCTGCTTTGACACGGCCACACTGGCTGGGCTTGCCTATGGTCAGACTGTACTGGCCCGAGCCTGCGAAGCAGCAGAAATTGAGTTCAGCAATGATAAGGCACATTCGGCGGCCTATGACGCTGAAAAGACGGCAGAATTGTTCTGTGGTATCGTCAACCGCTGGAAGGATCTCGGCGGATGGAACAAGTAAGCCAGATAAACGGCGCAGCAAATCCCGTCTGCCGAAAACCATCACAAACACCACCAAGGAATAGACATTATGAGCGACAAGATAAGCGGCAAGGCCAAGGCAATTATCGCGCACATTACCCTGATCGGCTGGATTGTTGCATTGGTTCTCAACATGCAAAAACGCGACAGTTATGCATCCTTCTATATTCGCCAGTATCTCGGCATCATGATTTGCGGGTTTGTCGGCAATATAGTGTTCAGCATGATTCACAACTCATTGGTTATGATCTGGGCAATACTGGTGCTGGTGGCCTGGATAATCAGTCTTGTCGGTGCCATCAGCGATAAGGAAACCGAGATACCCTATATAGGCAGCTACTTTCAGGACTGGTTTAAGGGTCTTTAGGCTTTACGAGATATACAACCCCGGGCACAGGTCGCCACGGGGTTGAAGGGGCATGGACTGCAACTGCCCAGCCCACACCTAATACTGGGAAACCGGCAATCTTACTACCAGGCCATCCAACTCATCTGTAACCTTGATTTGACAGCTCAGGCGGCTGGTTGGCTCCGGGGCCGGCACCATCTCAAGCATCATCTGCTCACCGCCTTCGGGCGGGCCCACTTTATCAAACCAGTCCTCGTCGACATAACAATGGCAGGTCGCGCAACTGCACACACCACCACACTCACCAAGAATGCCGTCAATCATATTATCGACGGCACCCTGCATAACAGATTGCCCCACCGGCACCTCAGCCTCGTACTCTGCACCATTCGCCTCGACGTAATGAATCAACGGCATATAACAACCTCATATTTATCTATTGTGGCCAATCAGCTCAGCCAGTTTTTTGGATCAATAGTTTCATCAGCCAGCGCGACAGGGTCCACAGCAAGCCCTCTGGCTAACAGTTGCCTGGCAACCATAAACTCTTTTGGCCGGTTGATACAATCTGCCGCCAACAGCCGGCCACCACGGAGATACCAGGCAACAAAGCCTTTCTGCCGATCTTTGCCGCCCCGCAGGACCACCTGATCGTAACCCTCACTCAGACCGGCGATTTGCAACTTCAAATCGTATTGATCAGACCAGAACCAGGGATAACTTTGGTACGGAACTGGTCGACCACAGAGTGTCCCCGCCGCTGTTTTTGCCTGTTCGACCGCATTGGGAACGGACTCCAGGCGCACACGGCGTCCCAACAGCTCGTTCGGGTGATTGGTGCAATCGCCAGCGGCAACAATGTCCGGATCGGATGTCCGGGCGAACTCGTCGACCAGAATACCATTGTCTATCGCCAGCCCACAGGCTTCAGCCAACTCCACATTGGGTGTAACACCTACACCGATAATGATCAGGTCCGCAGGAAAACGACTGCCATCGGCACAGACCACCACTCTGATTCCATCTCCATTTTCTATGGACAGCACCTCGACACCCGTGTGGATATCCACACCCTCCTCACGATGTACCTCGGCATAAAAAGCGGATACCTCTGACGCACAGACTCTGGAAAGAACACGCGCCTCTAATTCAAGCAGCGTCACGGCCATCCCCAGGCCGCGCAATACTGCAGCGGCTTCCAGACCGATATAACCACCACCGATTATGACCGCGCTTTTACCCGGTGAGATATTGGCACGAATGCCGTCCACATCAGCAAGGGTCCGCAGGTAAAACACGCCCGGGCTGCCAACACCCCTGATGCTGGCTGGCCTGGCACGCGCGCCGGTACAAAGGGCCAGCTTTTGATAGTTCAATTGTTGTCCATCTTCCAGCGCGACCATTTTTGCTGTCCGGTCAATGCTCAGCACACGGCGCCCGGTCAACAGATCAATGCCATGGCTGGCATAGGCGGCAGCAGGACGAATCAGGATACTATCGGCCGTCCTCTCGCCAGCGAGATAGTCTTTCGAAAGCGGCGGGCG
>CATLZI010000218.1 GCA_950063125.1 uncultured Porticoccus sp.
CAACTTTGGTGAAGGAGGAATTGCGTGCAGAGCGCCTCGTGCAGGTCTTGCCGGACATAGATTGCGGTGACGTGCCAATCGTTGCCATCTATCCGCACAAGAAATTTCTCGAACCGCGCGTTCGCCGTTTTATAGACGCTTTGGTTGCAGATTTTTCGCTGTGAGGGGCCAACGATGTGTCTCAGCGAGTTGATCAATTATGAGCCTCGCGGATCTTTGTCTCGCTGCGATAGACCTGAGCGACAACAGTCAGTGAAAGCATCAGTGCCAACAATGCGATAGCGGTTTTACTTTTCTGCAGCGACATGGCCCTTCTCCCTACAATGGTTTCCAAGACTAACCCTGCTTTGACAAAAGAAAAAGCCCGTCATTCGAAAATGACGGGCTTTTTTATTTACTCAGCGTTGCTTAAGTAGAGCAGCTGAGGGTAGATCTTCTGCTTAAACCGAGTAATACATATCGAATTCTATCGGGTGAGTGGTGTGCTCAACCCGGTAAACTTCCTGCATTTTCAGCTCAATGTAGGCATCGATCATGTCATCGGTAAAGACACCACCAGCGGTGAGGAAGGCCCGGTCTTCATCGAGATTGCTCAGGGCTTCACGCAAGCTGCCACAGACCTGGGGGATTGCGGCGGCTTCTTCTGGGGGTAGATCATAGAGATCCTTGTCTGCCGGATCGCCGGGGTGAATCTTGTTTTGCACGCCGTCGAGGCCGGCCATCAACATGGCAGCGAAAGCCAGGTAGGGATTGGCAATCGGGTCGGGGAAGCGGGCCTCGACGCGCTTGCCTTTGGGCGATGCGACGTAGGGAATACGGATTGAAGCAGAGCGGTTCCTGGCCGAGTAAGCGAGCATCACTGGTGCCTCAAAGCCCGGAATCAGACGCTTGTAGGAGTTAGTGCCGGGATTGGTGAAGGCATTAAGGGCTTTGGCATGTTTGATGATACCGCCGATGTAATACAGGGCCGTTTCGGACAGGCCTGCGTAACCGTCACCGGCAAATTGGTTGACGCCGTCTTTCCAGAAAGACTGGTGACAATGCATGCCGGAGCCATTATCGCCAACAATGGGCTTGGGCATAAACGTGGCTGTCTTGCCATAGGCATGGGCCACGTTGTGAACGCAGTATTTCAGTATTTGGGTTTCATCCGCCTTCTTGACTAGCGTGCTGAACTTCACGCCGATCTCGCATTGACCAGCGGTGGCCACCTCGTGGTGGTGAACTTCCACATCCAGGCCCATCTGTTCCATGGCGGTACACATGGCAGCCCGAAGGTCGTGCAGAGAATCAATCGGGGGCACCGGAAAATAGCCGCCTTTCACGCGTGGCCGGTGACCCATATTGCCTTCGGCGTATTCATTTCCTGTAGACCAGGCGGCTTCCTCGGAACTGATTTTGACAAAGCATCCACTCATGTCGATGCCCCACTTGATGTCATCAAAAACAAAGAACTCGGGTTCGGGGCCAAAAAAAGCGGTATCCCCAAGACCGGTGGAGGCAAGGTATTGCTCGGCACGTTTGGCTACAGAGCGTGGGTCGCGCTCATAACCGGTCATGGTATTGGGTTCCAGGATGTCGCAGCGGAGAATGACCGTGCTGTCGTCCGAGAAGGGGTCGAGAATTGCGGTGCTGTCATCGGGCATCAGCACCATGTCTGATTCGTTGATGCCTTTCCAGCCGGCAATGGATGAGCCATCAAACATTTGTCCGGTTTCAAAAAACTCCTCATCGACAGACTTTGAGGGAATGGTAACGTGTTGTTCTTTACCTTTTGTATCGGTGAAACGCAGGTCTACCCAGCGAGATTCACTCTCTTTGATCAGGTTAAGAGTTTTATTGGACATTGGCTCCTCCAAGTATGGATATCCGGTTTTGTTAGGGTTGCCGAAAGCGGCAGCTCTGGGTTGAGTATATCGTTAGTTCAATGGGTTTGTTTTAATGGTTTGCAATCAATGTGCCAATATGAAGCAAAAGCCATGCCATTGGTATCAGTCAAGTAAAACAACAGGTTATCAGTTTGGCAAGGCGGTCTTTTGCACCATATTAGAATCTATTCTCTGAAATATGCACTAAAGTAGTGCAATCTGATTGAGTTTGGTCACAGTGATCCATGATAAGCGGATTTGGCCACATTTGTAATATAATCTTGGGCCGTTAAACACGAGCTGTAGTCATTATCCCCATGCATTTCATCGTTAAGCTTTTCCCCGAGATTACCATTAAGAGTCCCTCAGTCCGCAAACGCATGACCCGCCAACTGAGAGATAATCTTCGCAAATTACTCTTGAGCATCAATCCTGACATCCATCTTCAGCAGGACTGGGAGAAAATTCAGGTCGTCGGCCCTGTCGACGAGGAGCTGGTCCGCCAGGTTGTAGATCTGTTGGGCAGAACCCCTGGAATCGCCAAATTTGACCGAATACAGCGTTATCCGCTGGGAGACTTTGACGATGTGGTTGAAAAAACACTGATTTTTTGGCGAAACCGTCTGGATAACAAAAATTTTGCTGTTCGGGTGAAACGGGTTGGCGAGCATGGCTTCAAGTCCAGTGATCTCGAGCGTTATGTTGGCGCTGCCCTGCTGAACCACTGTGGCTCAGCCCGCGTTAATCTTAAGCGGCCGGATGTCACCGTCCGTCTGGAGATTCGCCACAACGAGCTCTATGTGATTGAAGCGGTTTTCCCCGGGTTGGGTGGCTTCCCGCTTGGTACTCAGGATGCTGTGATTTCGCTGCTTTCAGGTGGGTTTGATTCCTCTGTCGCCAGCTACCTCACCATCAAGCGGGGTCTGTGTACGCACTTTCTGTTTTTTAACCTGGGTGGTCGCAATCATGAGGTAGGGGTCAAGCAGGTGGCCTCTTATCTATGGCAGAAATATGCCAGTTCTCACCAAGTGCATTTTATAACAATCCCATTCGCTGGTGTGGTGGAAGAAATCCTGACCAAGGTCGGCAATGCGGAAATGGGGGTTGTACTGAAACGCATGATGCTGCGCGTTGCCAGTGAGGTCGCCAGGGAGCTGAAAATTGATGCGCTGGTAACGGGTGAGAGCGTCGCCCAGGTATCAAGTCAGACACTGGCCAATCTCGCGGTTATTGATCCGGTGACTGACGCGCTGGTCCTCCGGCCACTGATCACCGCTGACAAAGGTGAAATCATCGATATTGCCCGGGCCATAGGGGTAGAGGGGTTTGCGGCAAATATGCCTGAATACTGTGGTGTTATTTCGGTCAAGCCCACCACCCGAGCGACGGGCCAAAAGGTTGCCCACGAAGAGGAAAAATTTGATTTCAGTGTATTGGAACACGCACTTGCTCATGCTCGTGTTCAGGCAATCGATGATGTGCTGAACAATAATGACGTCATTCCTGTGGATATCTTTGAAGATCCGCCACCGGACTCGGTGATCCTGGATATTCGCCATCCTGAAGAAGTCTTTTCCCGGCCACTGAATGTGCCTGAAACAGATGTGGAATTGATGCCCTTCTATACATTGCAGGGTCGATTCCGCGAGCTGAAACAGGCGTCCCGGTATGTGCTGTATTGTGACAGGGGGGTGATGAGCCGGCTTCATGCGGAGCACCTGATAGAACAGGGTTTCTGCAATGTGGGCGTTTATCGCCCTATCCGAAAATAAATAGTGCAGAGGCTTCGAGAAGCTCTATATATCTTAAATATACCCGCAGATAATTTTTTATTCTTTGTGAATATTAATAGCGCCCCCTACCCTTGCTCTTTTTGAGCAGGCGAAGTGAAATTTATGGACTGGCAAGGCATTTTATCATTGGCGTTGACACTGGGCGCTTTGCTGATATTGGCAACCACCCGGATTGGACCCCATCTGGTGATGATGGTGGTGCTGAGCATACTGAGCGTCACCGGTATTCTGACTGCTACCGAAGCGCTGTCTGGATTCAGCAATAGCGGTGTTATCACTGTCGCAGCGATGTTTGTGGTGGCAGCAGGGCTGCACTCATCAGGTGGCATTGATCTGCTGGTGAACCGCTTCCTGGGACGGCCTAAAACCGTCCGGTCCGCCTTGACCAGGATGTTTGCGCCCGTGGCATTGTTGAGTGGTTTTTTAAACAATACACCGGTTGTCGCCACGATGATTCCAGCCATTCATGCCTGGTCGCGACAAATCAATATTGCGCCATCCAAATTGATGATTCCGCTAAGCTATACGGCAATTCTGGG
>CATLZI010000219.1 GCA_950063125.1 uncultured Porticoccus sp.
CGCGAGAAATACCAGCTTCGACGAGCTGGTGACTGCTTATATGGAAGCCACTGAAGGACTCATTGCTGGTGGTTCAGACATTATCCTGATTGAGACTGTGTTCGATACACTGAACGCCAAAGCGGCAGTTTTTGCGGTACAGGCTGTTTTTGAAAAGCTCGACACCGAACTGCCCCTGATGATTTCCGGCACGATTACAGATGCCAGTGGCCGCACGCTGTCGGGTCAAACTCCCGAAGCCTTCTGGAACTCACTGGCTCACGCCAGGCCGTTTTCAATCGGTCTCAACTGTGCTTTAGGCGCCAAGGAACTCCGACCACACATTGAAGAGTTATCACGGGTTGCCAACACCCTGGTCAGTGCCCATCCCAACGCGGGACTGCCAAATGAGTTTGGTGAATACGATGAAAGCGCAGCCGAGATGGCCGAGATTGTCGAAGAATTCGCCCAGAGTGGCCTGATCAATATTCTCGGCGGATGCTGCGGTACCACGCCCGACCATATCCGGGCAATTGCCGAAGCTGTGGCCACCAAGGCCATTCGACAGGTGCCGGAGATTGCCCCTGCCTGTCGGCTTTCCGGTCTCGAAGCATTCAACATTACTGACGAATCGCTGTTCGTCAATGTGGGAGAGCGCTGCAATGTCACCGGCTCTGCCCGTTTCAAATCGCTGGTCATGAACGGTGACTACGACACGGCACTGCAGGTGGCACGGCAGCAGGTGGAAGATGGCGCACAGATCATCGATGTCAATATGGATGAGGGCATGCTCGATGCCGTAGAGGCCATGACCACGTTTCTTAAACTGGTGGCATCGGAACCGGATATTTCACGTATACCGCTGATGATCGACTCATCGAAATGGCATGTGATAGAAGCCGGTTTAAAGTGGGCCCAGGGCAAA
Organism: uncultured Porticoccus sp.; assembly: GCA_950063125.1. Lineage (GTDB taxonomy): Bacteria > Pseudomonadota > Gammaproteobacteria > Pseudomonadales > Porticoccaceae > Porticoccus. The sequence goes on from CATLZI010000219.1 coordinate 905, forward strand.
TGCGTGGTCAACTCGATCAGCCTCAAGGAAGGTGAAGCGTCTTTTATCGAACAGGCCAAGCTATGCCTGCGCTATGGTGCAGCAGTAGTCGTCATGGCCTTTGACGAAGACGGTCAGGCAGACAACCTGGAAAGACGCAAGAAAATTTGCCAGCGCTGCTATGACATTCTGGTCAATCAGGTGGGTTTCCCACCCCAGGACATTATCTTTGATCCCAACGTGTTTGCTGTGGCCACCGGGATTGATGAACACAATAACTACGCTATGGACTTCATTGAGGCCTCAAGCTGGATCACCCGGAACCTGCCCCACGCCCTGATCTCCGGTGGCATCAGCAACGTGTCTTTCTCCTTTCGGGGCAACAATCCTGTCAGGGAGGCAATTCACTCTGTGTTCCTTTACCACGCCATCAAAGCCGGGCTGCGCATGGGCATAGTCAATGCCGGCCAGCTGGCCGTCTATAGCGACTTACCTGATGAGCTGCGAGACCGGGTTGAGGATGTGATCCTCAACCGCCATGCCGAGGCCACGGAAAACCTGCTCAACATCGCCGAAAAATATCGCGGCGATGGCAGTGGCACAGAGCGCAAGGAAGACCTGGAATGGCGTTGCTGGCCAGTGAAAAAACGTCTAGAGCATTCACTGGTAAAAGGGATAACCAGCTATATCGAAGAGGATACAGAAGCTGCGAGACAGGAAGCTGAACGCCCTCTGCATGTGATTGAAGGCCCACTGATGGATGGGATGAACGTGGTTGGCGACCTGTTCAGCGAGGGCAAGATGTTCCTCCCACAGGTAGTAAAATCTGCCCGTGTCATGAAGCAGGCAGTCGCCTACCTGCAGCCATTCATAGAGGCTGAAAAAGAAGAAGATGCCCAGGCCAACGGCAAGATCCTGATGGCTACGGTCAAGGGCGATGTCCACGATATCGGCAAGAATATTGTCGGTGTTGTCCTGCGCTGCAATAATTATGAGGTAATCGATCTTGGCGTCATGGTGCCCGCCGACAAAATTATTGATACTGCGCTGAAAGAGTCCGTGGATATCATTGGCCTTTCAGGGCTGATTACCCCCTCACTGGATGAAATGGTACATATCGCCAGCGAACTGGAGCGGCGCCAGCTGAACTTTCCGCTGCTGATTGGCGGTGCCACCACCTCCAAGGCCCACACTGCAGTTAAGATTGATCCGAAATACCAGCGCAATCAGACCGTTTATGTGCCCGATGCCTCCCGAGCCGTTGGCGTTGCCAGCAAACTTCTCAGCAAGGATCTCCGCGATGCCTTTGTAGCAGACCTCCAGCTGGAATATGAACAGGTTCGACACCGCACGGCCAACCGCAAACCACGCGGAACCATTCTCACCTACAAGGAGGCCCGAAAAGCCGGGCTGAAAACTGATTGGAGCAAATATCAACCAGCGGTCCCCGGCAAACTGGGTATACAGGTCATGGAAGACTACCCTCTGGAAGAACTGGTGGAAATGATCGACTGGACACCCTTCTTTATTACCTGGGGCCTGTCGGGCAAATACCCGAAAATTCTTGACGACGATAAAGTCGGTGAAGCGGCACGCAACCTGTTTTCTGATGCAAAAGACATGTTGCGAAAATTGATAGATGGCAAGCTAATCAAGGCCAGAGGTGTCTTCGGACTTTGGCCGGCCAATACCGTCAATGCGGACGACATTGAAGTCTATGCCGATGAGTCGCGCAAGGATGTCATCGGCACACTGCACCAGATTCGTCAACAAACCAGAAAGCCGGGCGCCCCGCCACAGATGATGTCACTTGCAGATTATGTGGCGCCAAAGGAAACTGCTATTCAGGATTATATCGGCGCCTTCGCGGTCACTGCGGGCATCGGTGCCGATGAATTGGCCCGGGAATACGAAGCCAATGGCGATGACTACAACAGCATTATGGTAAAAGCGCTGGCAGACCGGTTCGCAGAAGCCTTCGCGGAGCGGCTTCACCAGCGCGTCCGGACCGAGTTTTGGGGCTATGCCGCCGATGAAGCACTGGACACGGAGGCACTGATAAAAGAGGCCTATCACGGTATCCGGCCCGCACCGGGTTATCCCGCCTGCCCTGACCACAGTGAAAAAGAAACGATTTTCAGGTTGCTTGATGCCACCGCCACAACCGGGATTTCCCTGACCGAAAGTTTTGCCATGTTGCCTGCGGCCTCAGTGAGTGGCTTTTATTTCTCCCACCCACAGGCGAAATATTTCAATACAGGGAAAATCCAGCGGGATCAACTTGAAAGCCTGGCCGAGAGGAAAGGCGTTCCTATCGCCCAGATGGAACGCTGGTTGAGTCCGGTGCTGGACGATTGAGCATGAACGATGACAACGACCAGAAACCTGGCTTCTGGCAGATTGTACTCAGCACCCTGGCCGCTTTTTTTGGGGTACAGAGCAGCAAAAACCGGGAGCGGGACTTCAAACACGGCAATATTTACGCCTATATCGCTTCAGGCCTGATATTCACTGTGTTGTTTATTTTTTGCGTGGTGATGGTAGTGAAACTGGTGCTAAAAAGTGCTGGCATGTAAGAGAACCGTTCAGAGTCCACGCATGAACAGCGCAGAGATTAAAAAGGCGACCCATGGGCCGCCTTTTTAATCTTCTTTGTGCTTCGAACCTACAAAGTGGTCAGCCAGAAAACAACGGCCAACACAACAATCGTCACAGCTGCGACGGTGGCAATAGCATCGACGCTACTGTCATCATTCCTGGACTCGTCAGGTTGGGCAACTTCCGCTTGGTCAGACATTTTTTAACCCTCTATGGCTTCATAAAAACGGCGCCCGGCATTGTAGCAATATCGATGGCCATTGTCCCAGCCATGACAGTCACCACAGCCCCGTTATTCCCCAACGGCCGGTACTTAGAGAGAAAAAGTTTTTCAAAAATGCTGACGTGGGCGCTATCATCCACATCCCACTGACAGTCTGCGGGAATACCTGTAGAATTCGCGCCTTTCTTTGTCCAGCTGCTGAAAACCAGACAATTTATGTACCAATATACTGAAAACGATCAAAAAATCATTGAAGAGCGAGTTGCCCAGTTTCGCGGACAGACCAGCCGTTATCTGGCCGGTGAACTGACCGATGAAGAGTTTCTGCCCCTGCGCCTGCAGAATGGCCTCTACATTCAGCGCCTGGCACCCATGCTTAGAATTGCAGTGCCCTACGGTCTGCTGAATTCAACACGACTGCGCAAGCTCGCAGATATTGTCAGAACCTATGATAAAGGCT
>CATLZI010000220.1 GCA_950063125.1 uncultured Porticoccus sp.
CCCGCCATACTGGCCTTCTGGGCAAGGGTCAACTGGATATCGCCGGTCCCCGGCGGCATATCCACCACCAGATAGTCCAGTGCACCCCAGCGGGTTTGATTGAGCATCTGCATCAGAGCACCGGTCGCCATCGGTCCGCGCCAGACCATGGGTGTCTGCTCGGTGACCAGGTAACCCATGGACATAGACACAATGCCGTGGGCCGGCACCGGCAAAAAGTATTTTTCTTCCTCTACCTGAGGCCGGGTGCCGTCGGGCAAACCCAGCATCATCGGCACACTGGGGCCATAAATATCCGCATCCAGAATACCCACTTTGGCGCCGTTGGCGGCCAATGCCAGCGCCAGATTCACCGCGGTGGTGGATTTGCCGACGCCGCCTTTGCCAGACGCCACACCGATAATATGTTTGATCTCTGCCAAACCGTCCTGAACGGTTACATCAGCCATAAGAAATCCCCCTTGACAACGGATGAAAAAACGGGGCAAAACCGTTATAGTTGCGCCCCTTTACCAGTATTCAATGACAACCGCTTTTGATCGCGTCGATTCTCAACGCCAACCACAGCAGCTCCCAACATGACTGAACGCCGAAAAATTCTTGTTACCAGTGCCCTGCCCTATGCCAATGGTTCAATCCATCTGGGGCATCTGGTGGAATACATTCAGACAGATATCTGGGTTCGTTTCCAGAAAATGCGCGGTCATGAATGTTACTACGTCTGCGCCGATGATGCGCACGGCACTGCCATCATGCTCAAGGCGGAACAACTCGGCATCAGCCCCGAAGAACTGATCGACCAGGTCCGGACAGAACACCAGCAGGATTTTGCAGCATTCCTGATTGACTTTGATAACTACCACTCCACCCATTCTGTGGAGAACCGCGAGCTGTCATCACTGATTTACTCCCGTCTGCGGGACAACGGCCATATTGCCACACGGGAAATCACCCAGGCCTATGATCCGGAAAAACATCTGTTTCTGGCGGATCGCTATATCAAGGGCACCTGTCCCAAATGCAAAACTGACGACCAGTACGGCGATAACTGCGAAGCCTGCGGAGCCACCTATGCGCCAACGGACCTGATCAACCCGGTGTCGGTCATCTCTGGTGCCACACCCATAGAGAAAGCTTCCACGCACTTTTTTTTCAAGCTGCCGGAATTCAGTGACTTTCTCAAGACCTGGACCCGCGCCGGTCACGTACAGGAAGAGGTGGCCAACAAGCTCGGGGAATGGCTGGAGGGTGGTCTGCACGAGTGGGATATCAGTCGCGATGCGCCCTATTTCGGCTTTGAAATCCCCGATGCGCCGGGCAAATATTTCTATGTCTGGCTGGATGCACCAATCGGCTACATGGCCAGTTTCAGGAATCTCTGTGAACGCGAAGGCATCGATTTCGATACCTTCTGGGGCGAACAGGCCGAAAGCGAGCTGTATCACTTTATCGGCAAGGACATTGTCAATTTTCACGCCCTGTTCTGGCCGGCCATGCTCAGCAGTGCCGGTTTCCGCACCCCCACAGCGGTGTGCGTACACGGCTTTCTGACAGTAAACGGCAAGAAAATGTCGAAATCCCGCGGCACTTTCATCAATGCCCGCAGCTATCTGGACAATCTCAACCCGGAATACCTGCGCTATTATTTTGCGGCCAAGCTCTCCTCCGGCGTGGATGATCTGGATCTGAACCTGGACGACTTTATCCAGCGGGTCAACAGCGATCTGGTGGGCAAGGTTGTCAATATCGCCAGTCGTTGTGCCAAATTTGTCAGCAAGGGTAACGACGGCGTGTTGGCGGCCAGTATTGCGGATAAAGCCCTGTGGCACCGGGTTTCGGCAGCTGCCGACAGTATTGCCGACTACTATGAGCAACGGGAATTCGGCAGAGCGATCCGCGAAATCATGTCACTTGCCGATGCAGCCAACGAATATATTGCCGCGAAAGCACCCTGGCAACTGGCGAAAGAAGAAGGCCGCGAACAGGAGGTTCAGGACATCTGCTCCCTCGGTATCAACCTGTTCCGCGCCCTGATGATTTACCTGAAGCCAGTGCTGCCCGCGATGGCGGCAGACGCGGAGACATTCCTCAACAGCCCGCTGGACTGGCCCGCCAAAATTGAACCGCTACTGAAACACCGCATCGACAATTTCAAACCGTTGATGCAACGGGTAGACCCGGACAGGGTGACCGCCATGCTGGAGGCCAGCAAAGAAATACTGGCGGAAACGACTTCAGCGCCGCTCTGCGGTCCATTGATGGAAGAGCCGCTGGCGGCGGAAATCGGTTTTGAGGATTTTATCAAGGTCGACCTGCGTGTAGCGCGTATTGTGGCGGCAAATGCCGTGGAGGGCGCCGACAAGCTGTTGCAACTGACACTGGATATCGGCGGCGAAACCCGCACGGTATTTTCCGGAATCAAGGCCGCCTATCAACCAGAAGACCTGGAGGGCAGGTTGACTGTGCTGGTAGCCAATCTGGCACCGCGCAAAATGCGCTTTGGTCTGTCGGAAGGTATGGTGCTGGCGGCAGGAGACAAACAGGGCATTTATTTGTTGTCTCCCGACAGTGGCGCACAACCCGGGCAGAGGGTCGTCTGATACCCTGGGGCCTGCTCGAATTAACCGTCGACAGCGACGTCGCCATATCACTAAACGCTATGCCTTATGGCCAAATAAACTAAACAGCTCACGTTTTATGCTTATTAGTCAGTAATGCAGGCCGCTATAATGGCTGGCGTAGACATTATTTCCCATCGCATGCGAGACAGGACGAAATGCAGGAATTTGCCGTCATTCTGATCAGCGCCATCCTGGTGAACAACTTTGTTCTGGTCCAGTTTCTGGGCCTGTGCCCTTTCATGGGGGTCTCCAACAAGCTGGAGACCGCCATCGGTATGGCCGGGGCTACCACTTTCGTGCTGACTCTCGCCGCCATGTCCAGCTACCTGGTGAATACCTGGATTCTACAGCCGCTGGGCCTGACCTACCTGAAAACGATTTCCTTCATTCTCGTCATCGCAGTGGTCGTGCAGTTCACCAAAATGTTTATCGAAAAAACCAGCCCTCTGCTGTACCGGGTTCTGGGGGTATTTCTTCCGCTGATCACCACCAATTGTGCGGTGCTCGGGGTTGCACTCCAAAATACCGCCAAGGCCCACAACCTGTTCCAGTCCACACTGTATGGTTTTGGTGCCGCCATCGGCTTTTCGCTGGTATTGATCCTGTTTTCCGCCATGCGAGAAAGGCTGGCGGTGGCCGATGTGCCGACCCCGTTTCGCGGAGCCGCCATCGGCATGATTACCGCCGGCTTGATGTCACTGGCCTTCATGGGCTTTAGCGGGTTGGTATAGGGGTTCTGTGTGATTGAGTTGATATTGCAAAACCCTCTGATCGCCGCACTGGTTGCACTGGTGGGGCTGGCATTGGTATTTGGTGCCGTGCTGGGCTTTGCCGCCATTAAATTCCGCATTGAAGGCGACCCCATCGTCCAACAGATTGACGAACTGTTACCCCAGACCCAGTGCGGCCAATGTGGCTATCCCGGCTGCAGACCCTATGCCCAGGCTATCGCCAATGGCGATGCGATCAACAAATGTCCTCCTGGCGGCCAAAGCACCATCAATGCACTGGCCACCCTGTTGGGAGTCGAAGCGCCCTCGCTCGATGCCGAGCACGGCGAGGAAAATGATGTCAAAACCGTGGCGTATATCCGCGAGGACGAATGTATTGGCTGCACCAAGTGTATCCAGGCCTGCCCGGTGGATGCCATTCTCGGCGCGGCCAAGATGATGCACACCGTCATCGCCAGCGAGTGCACCGGTTGCGACCTGTGTGTGGAACCCTGCCCGGTGGACTGCATTGATATGATCCCGGTACCCCAGGGGCTGTCTGACTGGACCTGGGATATGCCACCGCCCGCAGAGGAACAGATTAAAGCCCAGAGATACCCTGCCGAGATCATCGCCACGGACCGGGGAGACAAGGCGGCATGAGAAAAGTCTGGGATCTGATCGGCGGCGTCCACCCTCCGGAAAACAAGCACCAGTCGGTACAGTTACCGATTGACGTTCTCCCCTTGCCGGAAAAACTGGTCATCCCGCTCAACCAGCATATCGGCGCGCCCGCCAAACTGCTGGTGGCCACCGGA
>CATLZI010000221.1 GCA_950063125.1 uncultured Porticoccus sp.
AAGCCACTCCATTACGGTTTTCAGGTACGCATCGGCATCCAGGGTTTCATAGGGCGCGGGTGCCGAACTGGCGGCCTCTCGTTCAGCCCCCATGTCCAGAGGGCGACTCACCAACTGGCCTGTTTCATCCACATAACTGATGAAACGGTCGTTCTCGCGGGCCTCGAGCTCTTGGTCCACTTCGGCACTGGGGCGGTAGTCTTCCACAGACTCGCGATCAGAAGAACCCTTGTTCGGCGTTTTCTGACTGATGGCAGAATCGGCGGCCTCAGTCGAATCGTTTGCTGCACCGGTCTTGCCTGACGCGGCCGGACGCTCAAGGGTGACCAGATTTCCCTGTGCATCCATGTAAACGTACAGCCCTCCCTCTCCCGCTGCGCGCTGAGGCTGACTTTGACTGATGCTTTGCCCCTGGCTCTGGCAGCCGGTCGCCAGTGCCACAAGCAGCAAGATCGACAGGCGCATCAAAACTTGGTTCTGAATGCCAGGCCGACCATCATGATCCTGGCTTCGGTTTTGATATCCAGCCCGGCATAGGGGTTGTACACCACATTGTCGATACCGGTACAGTTGGCTGCACAGCTGGTATCCGCAGGAATTTCATCCTTGCTGTGAAGCATGCCAATACCCAAGTCGATATCGGTATCCGTGTCCCATTTGTACCCCATCCCCAGGCTGTAATAGCGCGCCTCATTGATCGGTACCATGGGGCTACGGCGATCTTCAGGAATCGCCGAAGCACGGGGCTCATACCCTGCGCGCAGCTGGATACGGCCGGTCAGGTCATAGGCGGCACCAAAGGCCAGGTTCCAGGTGGACTGGAAATTCAGCGGATAGCTCAATTGTGTAGACGTGGACCCGGGCGAAAACAGACGCGCCAGGCTCAGCACCGCCGAACTACGGTCGAAGACGATATTGAACGCATCCCATTCCTTGTAGTCTGCCCAAACCGCATCCACATTGAACTGCAAGCGCTCGGTGGGCTTGATCTTGATGCCGGTCTGGAAGGTGGCCGGCATGGTTAGATCCATACTCACCGCCCCAACTTCTTCACTACCAATCCGTGAGGGAATCCCCAATACCGCCAACGCCAATGCCCCCGTAGCAGAGCTGCCGATACCGTTAACGGTTTCCTGGGTCGCATTGGAATAGGAGATCTTGTAATCCCCTTTCATGTGCGTCTTCGCTTCAGAGCGCCACACCGCCCCCCAGGCAAACCGATCGTTCGGCTCCCACAGCACGCCGAGGTTATAGGACGGGCTGAATCGCTGATCCATGGAGACTTCCAGCGAAGCCAGATTCTTGAAAGGCCCCAGTCCTTCATCCGGATTACAGATCCCGAATAAAATCAGATCCAGTGCAATATTGGACTCACCAGCAAAGGGCGCACAAATACTCTCGTCGATCACCCGGGCAAAACCCAATAATTCATTGGGCGCACGAAAATCCTGCTCCAGGGCAATAGCCTGGTAACTCATGCCAATGGATGCACCAATGGAAAGCTCGTCATTCACCTGGTAAGCCACCGTGGGAGACAGGTAAGCAATACGCTCGAGGGCAACCCGCTCACCCATGTAGTTACCCACATCATCTTCATCACGGTAAAAACCTGCCGCCATGGGCAAGTATGTAGCCGTACCGAAGGTAAACTTAGACCCCGCAGGACGAATGGAAAATGCGGGCAAAGGCCCAGCAATCAACGGCCCAGGCGGCAAATCCACGGTATCGTTGATGAAAGGAATATACAGAGAAATCCCCTCCACCGAGCTGGTTGCAGTCTTAAAACTGCGGCAGAAGTCCACACCATCGTCTGGCACATCATCACAGACCACGGGATCATCGGAGAAACCAAAAACATTGTAATCTGGTGGCGCAGAGAATTCAGATTCCAGAGAGAAATCGGCGCCGACAAACTGCAGATCCACACGCCGACCGTCCAGCCGAGCCAGGCCCGCCGGGTTAAAGTGGATGGACATGACCCCAGGCGGATCCGCAGTGACAGCATGGCCCATACTCATTGCCTTCACATCAATAGCAAGGTTGTTGGCTAACTGCGCATGGGCAGAAACGGCCAAAAGCCCTGCCACCAGGACGAGAATACGCACGCCGAGCCCTTTATTCTTGTTGTTCATGGCTAGCCCCTTCCAACTGCTTATCACGGCTTATGCCCCGGGTTTCAGGCCTGAAAAATCAATCGGCAAAGAAAGTCCAAGCAGCACATCAGGGGAGTCTTCCGTCAAACCAAACCCGAAACTCAGGTTGACGATGCGATTACTGGAAGTCCGAAGCCCCAACGAGGTATTGATGACACTGGAGGTGGAGTCTTCCGATGCCGCCGTATAATTCTCGAAAAGAAAATTGGTTTCGAAATTATACGACTGCTGATAGCTCGCACTCAGAGACACCTCATAGGACAACGAATACGCCAGCCCCATGGAAAAGTTAACGCTGTCGCCAGGTTGCACTTCATTGAGAATCTCGCCGCCCCGGTTTTGATTCAGGCCAGATGCATCAAACGCATAGGTGTAACCCAACGAACCAAACAACACGACCGGATCGATCACCTTACTGGCACTGACCCCTGCCCCAATGGAGTAATAACCAGAGCCGCTGGACACCTCTTCATTCACATTAATGTCATAGGGGCTGTCGCCAGTAGGCGTGCTCAACGTCGTATACAGAGTCGTATTCATGGCCCCCGGTTTCACCGGGAAGGGCTGATAGCGCAGACTGAAAGACACATCCCCCAGTGCAGCTTGGGAGACATCTTTCTGCGTGTCATATTTGTAGGATACGGGCAGGCGCGTGTTGAACGTCAGGTTATTCCAGATACCGTAATCCAGCGACAGCGCTGAAGAAAACGCATGCTGCGCATCCTGCTCAATACGAAAACGGCTGATATTGCCGGAGCTTTATCTGTTGAGGCAAGCTTGGCTAGCCGAAACATATTTGAATCCAAAATTCATAAATTAAAAAAACATAAAGGCCAATTACAGTCTGCAGGAAACGTATGGCGTATTTTGGATAAAAGTGGAATAGTAGATTCCCATGCGGATTGTGATCGTATTCAGGATCCGTATAGTTTCCGTTGTATTCCTCATGTCCATGGCGCTAGTAGGGAATTATTTAGATCAGCTAAAACTATTATAGAAAATGAAGCAAATAGTATAAGTGATAATCCTCTAATATTTTCCGATACGGAAATTCGTAGTAGTGGCCATTTTCATGCTGAAGCAGTTGCCCAAGCTCTGGACATATTATCCATTTCAATTTCAGAGATAGGTGCTATTTCCGAGAGACGCACACATTATTTTATGAAAGGTATAGATAATAAAATACCTATGTTTGTAGCCCATAATCCCGGATTGGAGTCCGGTTTTATGATGGCACAAGTCACAGCTGCAGCTTTAGTATCCGAAAATAAAACTCTAGCTCACCCAGCTTCAGTTGATTCAATTACAACTTCAGCCGGAGCAGAAGATTTAGTAAGTATGGCACCGTGGGCTGGTCGAAAATGTTTACGTATTATGGATAATGTTATTCAAATATTGGCTATTGAATTATATGTCGCTGCCACCGCCACAGCAAAATTTCATAAGGGTTTACTTCCGAGTATTGGTACTAAAAAAGTTTTAAACGTTTTGCAGCGCCACGTGAGACTTTCCAAAGGAGATCACCCCTTATACGAAGATATGGCAACAATTGCCGGTTTGGTACGTAGTGGTAAAATTGTTGATAGTGTAATAAAATCAGTAAAATTGGAGTAAAATTGAAAAATCGTCCCCCATTTGCAGCCGCTCTTACTTTTGATGATGTGCTGCTCGTACCCCAAAAATCAACTGTTCTTCCACGTGAGGTTGATATTCGCACGCGCTTGACAAATAATATAGTGATGAATATTCCTCTGTTAAGCGCAGCCATGGATACTGTAACCGAAGGCCGTGCAGCGATCGGAATGGCCCAGGCTGGAGGTTTGGGCGTGATTCACCGCAACATGACGCCTGATCAGCAGGCGGCTGAGGTTGCGCGGGTGAAGAAGTTCGAAAGTGGGATCATTACGGACCCGATTTGCATCCAGGAGTCGGCGCGAATTGGAGAAGTGCTGCAATTGGTCCGTGATAG
>CATLZI010000222.1 GCA_950063125.1 uncultured Porticoccus sp.
CATCAGGTCCAACGGTTCATCCATCTCGCGGTCCAGTTCAACCACAGAACCCTGATTGAGCGCTATCAGGTCCTTGATGGGCAATCTGCTCCTGCCGATTTCCACTGACAGCGTGACCTGTACATCGAGCAGGGCATCGAGGTTGATTTCTCCACCACCCTCGGGAACGGACCGGGAATCCTCTGCCTCCAACTCCTTGAGTGGCACAGATTCTTCTGTTCCTGAACCCGGCTGTGGAGACTGTGGTTTGGTTTCATCCACCTCGTCGTTCATCGGCCACCTCTGTCTAAAAATTGCTCATCATTAATTGTCATGTTTGAGAACCTGTTTAATTTTGATCGACTTCCTGCCGCTCATTGCACCGTGTTCGCCGACACAGAATGGTGCGCCTTCAATACACAGGGTTACTGCAGTCGGCGCCGCCAGTGGAATCACTGCACCCTTGCGAAGCTGCATAACGTCAGACAGGCTCATATTTTTACTGGTAAAGACCCCGCTGACCTCCAGCTCCACCGACAACAACTCCCGACGGAAAAAGTCCTCCCAGCCGGGGACATCTGTTTTCGAGGTCTGCCCTGCCGCAGGATTACCGAGACGGTTTTTAAGTGGCTCGATCGCGGCGTAGGGAATGAACCAGTCGATGATTCCCTCCCAGTCGAACAGCTTTATCACAAAGGGAAATTTCAACAACAACTCGCCAGCTGCGAGAGGTTGAATAAAGTCCGGGTTGGTCTCAAACCCACAAACCTCACCAGACAGGGAAATTTTTTCCTGCCAGCCCTCGGTCAGGGCGCTGAGAAAGCGGCCAACGACCAGATCGTTGATCCGGCGCTCGGTGGGCGTCAGATTGGCACGGTTCGATTTGTGCCCGCCACCACCTGTCCATCCGCCAAAATACTGATTGACAAAAAATGACAGTGCATCGCCGGACACAACCACCAGTGACGTCCCATTTAGTGGCGCTGTTTTTATCTGGGTGATCCCTGCCAGTTCCGGCATGCTCAATAGCGCTTCTTCCTGTTTCATCGGGCGAATATCTGCTACCTGAACCTCAACCGGTGCCTTGAAAAGACTTTGCAGCCCCTGGGCGAAAGACATGGCCTGTTTTTCAGTGAGGGTTTTCAATACCGGCATCTGCACCAGCAAGGTTTGTTCCCTTGTGCTGAAATCAAATGAGGCACAATGGCGAGTAGCAGCCGCATTTTGCCCGGCCGCAGCTTCGTCAGAAACACTGCCCATCAGCGCTTCAAGCTCCCCTTCGGATAAAACCTCTTTATCGACCATCAGAATTCACTATTGGCGTTACTGCATGACAAATCCGGTAAAAAACACATCATCCACTTTTTGTTCGCCCTTAAGGCGAATCACATCCTGGATGGACTGGCGCACTGTTTTGCGTAACTGCTCCTTACCTTCAAGAGTGTTGAGCGCATCATAGTCCTGCCCACTGAACAGCAGGATCAGGCTATTGCGCACTGCCGGCATGTTGGCCTGGATCTTGTCCACCACCTTTTGATCATAAGCCATCACCTGCAGGCTTAACTGGAGGTAGCGAATCGTGCCCTTGTGCTCGAAATTGACCACAAAGGCGGGATCCAAAGGCAAATAAATCGGCTCGCGTTCTTCAACCACCGGTTGTTCCACGACTTCGTTGCCTTGCTCGCCAGAACTCGGGGTATCGCTATCACCCATCATAAAAAATGCTGCACCGCCGCCGACCGCCAGGAACAACACAACGACCAATACAATAATGACTATTTTCTTCATCCCACCTTTTCCCTTTTTTCCAGCCGGTGAAGCCGGCTGCTTGTCCTTACCCAGATTCAATCCATCATTTTTTGTTGCCATAATCACGTTCCAACTCAACCAGCCCCAGCCTCGGGACAGGGGCTTTTATAAAACTGACATCCACGCGAATAGAGTCAAAGCAAAAAACAGGCCAATATTTTTTTCTTTTTTTATCAACGAGTTAAAAATTATAAAGTTCGCAATGTCATTTTTTTGACGAGTTCAGACACGGCATAGTGAGTGACTGCGGACAGGGGGTGGGTAATACACCCACCAAAAAATCGACTGGAAAAAAAAGAAGGAAAGAGAAGCAAAGACGACTGTCAGATGTAGTAATCCACTCGGCCTTCCAGCACAGAGGCATCCAGAATCATCCTGGAGGACAATGGCTCGTCGACCATGTCACCATCAAGATTCACAGCCCCCGAACCATTGCCGTTGTTTTCGCCTGTGCCCTGTTGTTGAGTCTGGGACTGGGCGTTGGATTGCGATTGACTTCCGGCATGCTGGGACACCTGAGTCTGGGTCAATAACATACCGCCCTGCTCCATCAAATGCCGAAGCCGGGGCATCGCAGATTCAATCGCATCTTTGGCTGCGCTGTTATCAACAGAAAAAAATACGCTGGCATTATCACCGTCTACAGAGATCTTGATATTCAGTTTTCCCAACTCGGGTGGATTCAGCTGGAGCGTGGCATTCTGCACATTGCCGTTGATCATCGTGGACAAACGGCCAGCCATATCCTGGCTCCAGGATGAGGTGCCCACCGGAGCGGCGATAGATACCGGAACCTTGAGAAGAGCGGTGTCATTTCCGTCAGTGGCAGTCGCCTGTAGCCCGCCAGGGGACACCTGCAATGCAGCAGCACTATTTTCAATTGTTTGCGAGGCTACTTTCTTACCCAACTGGATGGCCGCTGAGAACATTGCGCTGCTATCGAGTGTTTGTTTTACGGGCATGAAGCTCTCAGGACTGTCCTCGAGACTGGCGGCAACGCGAGCAACCGCATCGGACCAGGCGGAATCTGTATTGGCCGTGACGGGGGTGGTATATCTGACCAGACTGTTATTAACAGGCAGTTCACCCTTAACTTTACCCGTCCCAGTCTGGGGCCATTGTTCAGCCACAGCGAGCATGGCGGCAGTCGCCACCCCCTCTTCGAGCGGCAAGTCCTTGCCACCCGGAAACCCGATGTTGCCAGCCTCAGCCGCCATCCCTGCCGGATTTTGAGCCAACAGGGATTGTTCTGGGGCCTCCTCCTCACCGGCAGTAACCGCATTTTGCTCTCCCATGATCTGCCCGAAAGAGGCGGAATCACTGCCTTTTGAGTCTGATTCTGGACTGACGGAGAGAGGCGAATCCGACGTAATTTTATTACCTGAACCCTGCTGTGTTTGAATGGCCAGTGTCACTTTGGATAATCCTTTTAGCGCGTTGACCTCATATAAAGCAAGATAAGTGCCAGTCTACCTTGGGGGGTACTCCAGAGATTTCCTGGCGAGGCTTTTTTCATCGGCATCCTGCTGCTCCGCCCGCTCCTGATTGCGCAGGGCTTTGCTGTGCCGCTGATCCACCAACTTGTCCATCGCTGTCTTGTGGCGGGCCTCAGTCATCCATTGCTCGCGATCCCCCTCCAGCTGTTGGGCTGAATCACTGACCGCCGCACGCTGTTGCTCAATGGCCTGATTGAGCTTGCTCAGAAACAATCGATAATCCTGCAGTTGTCTGGCGGGAATGCCCTGCTCGCCCACCTGTCCCAGCCTGGTTTCGTATTCCTGTTTGAACTGGAGAAGTTGGTCGAACTGCTGTCGCTGCTGTTCATGGGTCTGTCGGCTCTGCTTGAAAACGCCTGCTGAGTTGCGTTCCCGGGATTCGGCCAGGGTCGCTACCTTGTTTATTTTATCGGTTGCCATGATCGACTTCTTTTCCAACTGATTGACAGATACCCAAAATCGCCGACAGGTCCGACAGGCTTTGCCCCATCGACAGCTTCTCTGATTCCCTCTGCTGAATAAAACGACGAATATGTGGGGCCGCAAACACCGCCCGATCAATGGACTCATCACTGCCCTGCTGATAAGCACCAATATTTATCAGATCACGGTTACTCTGGTAAGTCGCATAGAGACTCTTGATTTCCCTGGCGGCCAGCAACTGTTGTTCATTTACAATATTCGCCATAGAGCGACTGATCGAACGATCAATATCAATGGCCGGAAACAGGCCGGAATCCGCCACTTCCCGCGACAGCACAATATGCCCATCCAGAATGGCACGGGCTGCGTCGGCCACCGGATCGTTGGGATCGTCGCCC
>CATLZI010000223.1 GCA_950063125.1 uncultured Porticoccus sp.
ACGGCCTTGATGTCCTTGAGGGACTGAATGGCTTCGCCGGAGCGGATCAGCACCCCGGATTCTGCGCCCAGTCCCGAGCCCACCATGATGGCGGTGGGGGTGGCCAGCCCCAGGGCACAGGGACAGGCGATCACGAGCACGGAAATTGCCGACAGAATACCCAGCATTAAGGGCGAAAGTTCCGGGTTGACCCAAGGCAGGAATTCGGCACCCCAGTAAAGAATTGGCCGAAGCGGCTCGGCGAACAGCAGCCAGACCACCAGACTCGCCAGGCTGATGACAATAACTCCCGGGACGAATTTGGCGGTCACCTTGTCGGCGAATTCCTGGATCGGCACCCTTGAACCCTGCGCCTGCTCCACCAGCCGGACGACCTGTGACAGGAAGGTATCGGCTCCCACGCGGGTGGCGCGCACCTGGAGCATGCCTTCCTTGTTGATGGTGGCGCCGATCACCGCATCACCGGCCCCTTTCTCCACTGGCACGGACTCGCCGGTGGCGATGGATTCATCCAGATGGCTGTTACCCTCGACGATCTCGCCGTCGGTGGGCACCTTGGCGCCGGGCCGGACCACCATGATATCTCCCACCTGGAGCTCCGCTACCGGCACTTCAATTTCCTGCCCGTCTCGCAATACAGCTGCTGTTTTGGCACCGAGTTTAAGTAGTTTCTTGATCGCCTGTGACGCCCGCCCCTTGGCGCGGGTTTCCAGGTAGCGACCGAGCATGTGGAAGGTCATGATGGTAACGGCCATCTCGATAAAGGAGGTCATGGGGTAGACAAAGCCCACCAGTCCAATCAGGTAGGGGGGCAGGCTCCCCATGGAGATCAGCACGTCCATGTTGGCGGTACGGTTGGTCAGAGAGCGCCAGGACGAGCGGTGGGTAGCCCAGCCGCCGCGCATGAACACCACAGGAAACCCGAGCAGGGCCACCCAGGTCAGATAGCCTGGTATCGGTACCCAGAACATGTCCACCATCATCAGGATCATAATCAGGGTAGTGGGGATGGCGGCGAACCACAGGCGCTTCCATGCCTGGTCGAGGTAGCGCTCCTCAACGGCTTCATCTGCTTCCGTGTCCGCTGGCGTCCGGTTTTCGCTGACGCCCGCCACCTCGTATCCCGCGCGCTCAATGGCGTTTTTGATAGTTTCTGCGCCCGCCGCTGCCGGATCAAAACGAACCGTGACCTTGTGGTTGGCAATATTGGTGGCAATATCGCTAATACCGGCGAGGCGCTTGATGGAGCTGGAGACAAGCCCGGCACAGTGATCGCTGCCCATGCCGGGCACGGTGAACACGGCTTCGCCAGTTCCCTCCGACCCTGGCGATGACATGTTGCCCACGTCGTAACCGGCTTTTTCAACGGCTTCGCGAATGTCGCCGTCACTGAGTTGACCTGCATCGAATTTCACCGTGACACGGTGGTTGGCGATATTGGTGTTGATATTGATGATGCCCGGCAGCCTTTCAATGGAAGCGGTGATTAGGCCGGAGCAGTGATTGCTGCCCATGCCGGGTACCACTAGTTGCACTGTTTGGCTATCTGTTGGCTTACCCGTGATTTGCGGCTGCGAAAATGGTGCTGGTTTATCCATGGTGATTTCTCCGGTTCCCAGTTGCCGTTTCTTTATGAAAGGGCAGCATCGTCAAATTCTTCAATCAGGTGACAGATCATGTCTCCCGTTGGTGTTTTGTCAGGCTTTTGACTCCAGGTTTCGACCGCGTTGAGCATGCGCTGCCGTAACTGTGCGCTGTCCCGAAAGCTTCTCTCATTCTCCTCCAGTCGCTGCTGGATGAACCGTCTGACCAGCGGGCAAGGGGAGGCCCCCTGTTCAGCGGTATGGAGGATATCGCCTATATCATTCACCGAAAATCCCAGTTGTCTGGCGCTAAGGATGAACCTCAGAAGGCGCCTGTCCTTTGGGCTGTATTCCTTGTAACCGTTGCAAGGATTTTTCGTCGGCTTCAGAAAGCCAATACGGGTGTAATAGCGCACGGTATCCGCAGTCACCCCGATCACACTGGCCAGTTGATTGACACGCATCTAGTCGTATTCCTCTTTCCAGCTTTACCGAGAAGGTTAGGCCTCCCTGCGAGATCTGGCATTGACCCATGTCAAGCTGCGAGGTTATAGACATGGGTTTTAATGTAACCATCAACATGATAGGCCTGTGTCCTGCACACAGGTCAAGCCGGCGATAATGTTCTCAAGGCAACACCATGACCCAGTGCATGCGGCCGCAACACACCTAAATGGCTTAAGTTATGATTTCGATACTTTGTCTGAGCTTAGAAGGGAGCCCCTTTCCATAACATGACACCAAAATTACATATATGTAATGTCGAGGTAATCTTTCTGTTGGTTTAGCGGGGCTATTCTCATCCTGTGTGTCCCTACCGTAAGCGACAGCTTGACCTGTGTGCAGGACACAGGTTCATCATGGTTTGTGATAGTTGCTGGTGCGGACGAATGGTTGTGATACCTGCTCAATAACCGCAACAATTTATGCAACTACTGATAACTCAGGGAAGCTCACTATGAGTGAAGGCAACGAATCGCGTCGCCGCTTTCTGATCGCAGCCACCTCTTTTGTCGCCGGCGCGGGTGTGGTGGGTGCTGCCATCCCGTTTATAGGATCGTGGAACCCAAGCGCCAGGGCGCGGGCCTTCGGTGCTCCAGTACGGGTGGGTATCAGAAAAATTGAACCCGGCGCCATGATCACGGTGTCGTGGCAGGGTAAGCCGGTCTGGGTGCTGAGACGCACCAGCGAAAATCTGGACAATTTACGAAAACCAACACACCGCCAGGCATTGCGTGATCCCGACTCCGAACTCAATCAACAGCCAGACTATGCAAAGAATGGCTATCGCAGTATCCGGGAGGACATCCTGGTGGCAGTGGGTATTTGTACGCATCTGGGTTGCGTTCCGAACTATGAGCCGGAGGGCAGGGACGAGGTCAAGCCTGCATTGTTTTTCTGCCCTTGCCACGGATCGAAATTCGACCTCGCCGGTCGGGTCTTTCAAAACGTACCGGCACCCACCAACCTGATTATTCCACCACATCAATATCTTGATAACAATGTGTTGGTGATAGGCACCGATGCCATAACCGGTTAGCACGTATCCGCCGACGTTGCGCGGATCATACATCGATAAAGGAAACAGCCATGAACGATAAATCCAATCAATCCTTCCCGGATATACCCATTTCACCGCGGAAGATCACCGTGGGTATAGGCATCGCGTTGGTGGTGTATCTGGGCTTTAGCAGTTTCTACACCGTTCCGGCAGAATCCGTCGGCGTCGTACTGCGCTTTGGCCACTACCACGATGTGGTCGATCCCGGTCTGCACTTCAAGATTCCCTTGGGTGTCGATTCAGTGACAGAAGTCCCGGTGGAACGCCAGCTCAAAGAGGAGTTCGGCTTTGGCACACCCGGCGCGACGTTCACGGAACAGGTGTCAGGCCCCAGAGAATGGGAGCTGGAAACCACCATTGTCACCGGCGATTTGAATACGGCGCTGGTGGAGTGGGTCATTCAATTTCGCATAGAAAACGCCTTTGACTTCCTGTTCAAAGTACGCAATCCGGGGGATGCCCTGCGTGATGTTTCCGAATCGGTCATGCGTGAGGTCGTTGGTGATCGCACCGTGGATGAGGTGTTGACCATTGGCCGTCAGGACATTGAGGCCAGCGCTCAGACCAAAATGCAGGAGGTCGTCAACCTCTATGAAATGGGCCTGCGCATTGATCAGGTGCAGCTGAAGAATGTCAATCCGCCAAAACCGGTGAAAGCCTCCTTTGATGAAGTCAACGAGGCGCAGCAAGAGCGGGAGCGCATGATCAACGTGGCCCGCGGGGAGTACAACCAGGCCGTACCGAAGGCCAGGGGCACGGCGGAGCGTTCCATCCAGGCGGCGGAAGGTTATGCCCTCCAGCGTGTCAATCAGGCAGAAGGGGATGCGGCAAAGTTCAAGGCGCTGTTGGCTGAATATGTCAAGGCGCCGCAAGTCACCAAGCGGCGGCTCTACCTGGAAACCATGCAGGAGGTATTGCCTGCGGTGAAAAACAAGATTGTGCT
>CATLZI010000224.1 GCA_950063125.1 uncultured Porticoccus sp.
CCGCTGAGAAATGCCCCCACTTTCACGTCGGGCTTGATGCACCGTTCTACGGCACCTTTTAACTGTGTCTTGAGCTCTGCTCCGAGGCCGGTAAATCCATCCGGCGATTGTTCCCTGAACACGGGCCGGAAGTAGTTGCTGACGACGCACTGGTTTTCCGAGTAAAGCAACAGGTGGCCGGCGGGTAACTTCTTCAATTTCTCAAAGATGGAGTGTGGGCTGGGTACCATATGAAAATAGACGTAGTCATACAGGCCCTGGGCTTGCAATGCCGCCTGTGCTGCCTTGTCAGTCGGGGTTGTATTGGCAAGTACAATGGATGCCGATGAACCGAAAACCAGTCCGTCGTCGATCTCTGCGTAATAAAGCGGGTAACGGCCCATCCGGTCGGTACCCAGCATTACCGTATCCGTCGAGGTATCGATAACCGCGAAGGCGAACGGGCCCCTTAATGCCTGTAAAAAGCGGCTGCCGTATTCAGCGTGGGCCATTGACAATGCTGCGCCATGGCCCTCCTCGCGGGCTTTGCTGGCCAGGTGTTCCGCGGTCCATTCCGGTTCTCCAATCATGGCAAAACTGGACCCGTTGGCCGCCTGATAGAGCACATCGGTGCTGGCACAGGCCGATGTGCCGTTTTCGACGGAAATATCGGGCAGTGAGCTGTTGGCGGCTTCCACCATTCTGCCCAGCGCATTTTCTGAGCTGAATACTGTTGCTGCAGAGCAGGACCAACCCGCCAGATAGTGGTTGAGCAGCGGTGGCAGATGGCTGGTGGTCATGGCGTGGGCTCCATTTTGTTTGCGGTCCATTTATTCGGGTTTGGCGAGATGGCAGTAGCAAACATTATTCGGTGGTCGGTCAGTGGTCAGTCAGTGGTCGTTGTTGGTGTTCGCAGATTTTTGATCGGGCCAATCTTCGGTCAAATGGTTTTTCAGCCATTGTGCGGTTTGCTCGAACAGTTCCGCACGCCAGACCGTCCGGGAAAAGGTATGGTCGGCATCGGCCATTTCATTAAAAAAGATTTTCTCCTGCAACCCGGAGTTTTTCCAGATAGCCGAGCTATACGTGAAGTCTTTGAATTCCTGAGCAATATAGTCGTTGCCACTGGTCAGAATATACGTCTTTCCCGGAAAGCGTTGCAGACTCCTGGTTAAGCGTTCGGGCAATGGTAGCGACGCCAGCTCTTCGGCGTCTGAAGCTTTTTTCGAGTCGCCGTTGCTTTTGGCGACATGCCTGAGCAGTTGTAACCAGGCTTTCAGTGAGCGCATCAGGGAAAACTGACCGTTCCTGATTTTCTGCCAGAAACGGGGATCCCGCAGCCGGTTCCAGTAGTAGTGTTTGAGGTAGGTTTTGGCTTGCCCTGCCTCTGTTCTGATCCAGGGGTTGACCATAAAGATTCCCGCCACCCTGGGATCCCTGTAGGCATAAAAAGCGGCGGCCGAGGCGGACTCACACTCGCCCCAGAGCATCACGCGCTTCAGGTTGCCACATTGTTTGAAGAGCGTGTCGATGGCACTCCGAATATCGGCATCCATGTCGAGGAACCCGCGAAAAGCGCCGCCGCTGTCACCGGTTCCCCGGTGATCGAAGCGCAATACCGGAATGCCCTGTCGAGCCAGCTCCCTGCCCAGCACAACAAACTGGCGGTGGGCGCCTACCCGGTATTGAGGGCCGCCGGCCACAATGATGACCACGCCGGTGGTTCCCGCCTGGTCCGGTGCGTGAACGATGCCCAACAGTGCATCCTCTTCACAGGGGAAAACAACGGCGTGCTCATTCATGTTGGGGTCCCCCGGTCAGATGACTGATGGTCTCGTTCACCAGATTGGGTGCCAGGGTCCGTTCGTGAGCCTGCCAGAAGGCGGGGCCTATACTGGTCAGATGTTCAATCTGTTTTCCCTCGGAGCGCCATTGTTCGATGGTTTTCAAATCGGCGCGGGGGGTGCTCCGCTCTTCACTGGCCAGTACCGTAAACCAGCTGATCGGTGCGTTGACGGGTGGCAGGTATTGATCGAAATGGGCAGTTTGGATTCCCCTGAAAAGCGCAGGAGAAACATCGTAGCCCGCCACCTGGATACTGTTCCCCCGGTTGAGCTCTTCTTCAAACTGGGCAGTGGTGCCGCCGTCCTCGTCGCGGCCAATGGCAGCGGCAATTTTGATGCGCAGAAACTGATTGAGGGCAATCTTGCCGTTGCTGACCGGTTGCCAGAAGACCAGCCGTTGCAGGTTTTTCATCTCGGGTGCGGCGGCGGCTGCCAGCAGCGCACCGAGCCGGATGCCCAGCAGGGTGACAGATCGGTAACCGAGCTGCCCGGCATAGTCTGCTGCGGTGATGAGGTCCCTGACCCACTGTTGCCAGTCGGCTTCTACAAACTCGCCCTGGCTGTCACCGGTACCGAAGGGGTCAACGGATAGCAGGGCGATGCCGTGGCCGGCAAGTTGCTGCGCCAGCATGGTCTGCATATAGCGACAACGGTTCATTTCCTCGGCAAAGGAGGGGGCGACAATCACGCATTCTGCACGGTCATTTCGAGCTGCAGGTGCGCAGTGGAGTGCAAACAGTTTGCCTCTGCTCCCGGCGATATACGCGGGTTCTAACCTGCAGGAGTGAGCCATCAGTCCAGCTTTTGCTCGACGACTTTTGTGAGACTGCCGATGGTGGCGAACACATCGGCATTGAGTTCGTCATCGTCGAAAGCACAGCCGAATTCTTCCTCCAGCGCAGTCACCAGCGAGACCACGGCGATGGAGTCAAATTCCGGTATGGATCCCAGCAGGCCGGTGTCACTGTCAAACTCAGTGGTTTGTCCGTCGAGCATAAGTACGTCATTGATAATTTGAATAATGTCCGCTTGCAAACTCATAGAGGGTGTTCCATTTTTGTCATGAATCCAGGGCATTCAGCCTGCCGGATAGCATTCTGCCAGCTCAGTACGGAATTGAGTAGTGGTGTGACAGGTTGTGCAGATTTTTTATCACCCGAAGCCATAGTCGAGGTTGGCCGGGCGATTAGACCAGGACTTCAACCGGCTCAGGGTGACTCAGAAAGTGGTGCGGGCTGGCGGTATAACCGTAGGCGCCAGATTGAAAGACCACAATCAGATCGCCTATCTGAACGGGCGGCAACGCGTATTTGTCCCCGAGGATATCCAGTGGGGTGCACAGCGGCCCCACCACATTCACCGGTGCCAGTTGTTCGCCTGCCACCCGGTTGCCGATACAGACCGGGTAGTTTTTTCTGATCACCTGGCCGAAGTTTCCCGATGCGGCGAGATGATGGTGCAGCCCGCCATTGGTCACAGCATAGGTTTCACCCCGGGATTTTTTCAGGTCGATGACTTCGCAGACGTAGACGCCGGCCTCACCCACCAGATAGCGGCCCAGCTCAACAACAATTTCTGCTTCCGGCAGGTCGGCTCTGTGTCGGGCCAGCAGGGTTGCAAGATTATCCGCCACAGGGGCGAGGTCGAGTCGTTGTTCACCTGGGAAGTAGGGAATGCCAAAGCCACCACCGATATTCAGCCACTGGACTGGCGACGGGGCGTGATCGGCCAGTTTCAGTGCCAGGGCAAAGGTGTTTGTCTGGGCCTCGATGATGGCGTCCGGTCGCAGATTCTGCGAGCCACTGAAAATGTGGAACCCCTGGAAGGCGAGGTCGAGTTGCCCAAGCCGCTTCAGCACGGCGGGAACCTCTTCAGCATCAATGCCGAACGGTTTTGGGCCGCCGGCCATTTTCATGCCGGAGGTTTTCAGTTCAAAGTCGGGGTTAACCCTCACGGCGACATTGGCCCGGTGCCCGGTCTGGTTGCAGATGGTCGCCAGCCGTTCCATTTCCCCGGCGGATTCAAGATTGATAATAATGCCCGCCGCTGCCGCCGCTTTCAGTTCGGCATCGCTTTTGCCCGGTCCGGCAAAGCTGATATTGCGTGGGCTGGTACCCGTATCCAGTGCCACGCGAAGCTCCTTCAGGGACGCTACATCAAGTCCGTCAGTCAGCC
>CATLZI010000225.1 GCA_950063125.1 uncultured Porticoccus sp.
CGTCTGGTCAGAGTGATAAAGAAATAAGTAGGGTCAGATACAACTTTTCAACTTTTATAGAATGTGCCGCAAAGGTAGTTGTTGGGATAATGCACGAATGAAGTCGTTCTTCTGGGCTACGTTTGTATTTTCCCCAATTTTCACTACACCTCAACCCGGTTTCTGCCAAGCTCTTTTGCCCGATAGAGTGCCTCATCGACCCGCTGGGCCAATGATTTGGAGCTTTCATGGGGGGCAAGTTCTACCACCCCGAAACTGGCCGTGATGCTGCCGAGCTTGTCGAAGGGATGAGCAGCGATTGTCCGTCGTAACTTCTCGGCGACGTCCATAGCAGTGTCCAGCCCGGTTTGTGGCAGTAATACCATAAACTCCTCGCCGCCCCAACGCCCATGAATGTCAATGCCGCGGATGTTGTCATTGACTAGGCTGGTAACTGTTTTCAATGCCATGTCACCGGTATTGTGGCCGTAACGATCGTTGACCTGCTTGAAGTGATCGAGGTCATACATGAGCAGTGCAAGCGGGGTATGGTAGCGGTTGGCACGTTCTATCTCGTGTTCCAGCAGGCGGTCGAATTCCTGCCGGTTATTAATGCCCGTGAGGCCGTCCGTAATGGCCATAATTCGTACCCGCTCCTCGGCCTGGATGCGTTGGGTAATATCCAGAAGTATTCCAGTCCAGATAATAGAGCTGTCTGCTTCCTTCTCCGGTGTGGAGCGGCACTCGATCCAGCGAATCGAGCCATCATTATGTCGGATGCGGAACTCTGCGTGGAAGTGCGACAGGGTACTTGCGGATTCCTGGGTTTTGCGCTCGATTTCGGGGGCATCCTCAGGAAGAAGGCGGGACATGATGTCGTCCACGTCGGTACCGGACAATTCCTCCTGTGCCAGACCGCCCAGTGCAGCGAAACCCTCACTGAAATAGGGGAAGCTGCGCGTACCATCCGGAGCGATACGGTATTGGTATAATGCGCCGGGGACCTGGGTGGCGATGCGCTCAAGCAATTCTTTGTTCTGCCGAAGCCGTTCCTCGGTATATTTGCGTTCCGTGGTGTCCCTGACAATGCAGAAAATCAGGTTCTCGCCCTTATAGATTGCGCCATTGGTGCTGACCTCTGCATCGGTAATAGTGCCGTCCTTGCGGCGCTGCCGGGTATCAAAATGCGCACTTGAATTATCGACGGTCAGAAGCATTTGCCGCAGTTCCTGCTCGCTGAACCGGATATCCCAGTCCCACACATGAAAGCTGCCCAGTTCTTCGGGTGTATAGCCGAGCATGTCGGCATAACGCTGGTTGGCCCGGTACACACTGCCATCTTGCCTGAGTACCACCATGGCATCCCCGGATTGTTCGAACAGAACGGTCCAGAGTATAGTTTCTATCGTTTCGTCGTCTATCAGTGATTTCAAGTTCAGGCCCGGGTTGTCCAAAATCTAAATCTGCAGATGCTCAAGCTTGGGAAGTTGAATCTGATCCCAGCTCTTATCGGCTGGTAAACCCACCATCAATAGCAATGGCCAGGCCAGTGATAAAGCTCGCCGATGGCATGCTCAGGAAAACAATCGCATCAGCAACTTCCTGCGCGGTGCCCATGCGGTTCATTGCATGCAGAGCGGCAAACTGTTTTTCAATTTCTGGATCCTGATGGGTAATACGGTCAATCATGTCCGTCTTGATGGCACCGGGACAGATCGCGTTAACACGGATATTCTGCTCGGCGTACTCCAGTGCTGCAGTCTTGGTCAGCTGGACAACGCCACCCTTGGAAGCACAATAGGCTGGCAAACCGGGAAAACCAATAAGTCCAGCCACTGAAGCGATATTGACAATGGAGCCACCGCTCTGTTGTTTCAGCATGATGCGCAACTGCTCCTGCATGCACAGGAACACCCCGCGCAGGTTTATATTGATGACCTGATCAAAATTGGCCAGTGTAGTTTCAGCTGTTGGCGCCTGCTGGCCTTCAATACCGGCATTATTACAGGCGTAATCCAGGCGATCAAATTCGGCTATGACTGCCTGATGCATCAATGCAATGGCATCTGCATCGCCCATATCTGCCTGTACCGGGAGTGAACGCCGACCTAGGTTGCGAATGCCTGTTGCAACCGCTTCTGCCTGATCCGCATGAAGGTCTGCCACCACAACATCACAGCCAGCCTCCGCATAGGCAAATGCGGTGGCTTTGCCGATACCGGCGCCACCGCCCGTTACAAGGACAACCTGGCTTTGTTGCATGTTATATCTCCATATATGGCCGTTTTATAAACATAGTACAGTGTGTATGTAAGCCATTAAATTTCTAGCACTAATTAGAGAGACCAAGAAACTGTAGGAAGAAGCAGAAACGGTATGAAAATTTAAATTTGAAAGCTTTGCCTGCTCCCAGCTTCTCTTAAGCTATTTTCTTGCGTTTGCTGTGGGCACGGGCGCGTTTTCTAGGTGAAATCGGTTCGCATAGATTGCTCAGTATCGGCCTGCAGGTGCTGGATATGTTGGCTTGGATACCTGTTCAAGTCCTGCTGACGATCTGGCAGTGGCGCTATCCACTTTTTCCGCGTTGGGAAACGCACAGAAGTCACTCTCAAAAATACTTTATTCTTAATAAGTTGGAAATGTATGGCCAGCTTTGTTTTGGAGGCATTTATTTGTCTTGCTGTGCATGGAGGTGGCGACCTGCATGACAGTCCAGCTTTAGCTGTTGGGTGCGCAAAGCCTGCTACTCTGACATTGTGACAAACACAGTCTAATCACTTTAGGGTAATAACATGACTATTGCACTGACACCTCTTATATCTCTGATTGCTGGCATTCTCATCCTGATTATGCCGAAACTACTCAACTATATTGTGGCAGCTTATCTGATCCTGGTCGGGGCCGTAGGGTTATTTGGCTCGGCGGGTATCAACCTGAGCCTGTAGGCGAGGTCTGGCTATTCCGTCAGATGCTGTACATGCCAGTCATAGGTCTGGTCAGCGAAGCTCAGCTCTGAAGATGATGGTGCTCTGAGCATTTCGGAACAAGCTTACAGGGCCAAGGACGGTCAGCCCATTTTAGTCAGCTATTACTATTTACGATTACAAGCACCACCCGATTTCAGATCACTCTCACAAAACACGTAAATTGAATGAACTAATGGGAGGGAAAGTTCCTGTATCTGGAGTTATTTAACAAGTGCTTCCTGAGGTTCTTTTAGAGTGCGTGCCAGTTTATCGGGATTATCCCTGATGACTATGCAAAATAATCCTTTACATCCAGGGACGTTTATCATGGCAATAGGTATGGAGCCTTATAGGCTCAGTTATCGCTAACTGCTGCAACAGATATACCCTGAATCGGTTTCTAAAACAGCAGGATGAAGCCAGTCCGGAAATGGTACTGGGCTTGTTAAAAGCATTTGGTTGTATTCCCGGAAGCAGGTTTGCAAGGAAGGGTAGCCATAATTTATGGGATACAGAAAAATCTATTAAGCTTGATAGGGTCTACAAAGACGCGCTCCGCTGTCCACGGTGTTCGAGGGCAGTCAGGGTTCCAGGGTGATCAAAACAGGGGACCTCTTATGAACGACGGGGACACGAGCAAAGATACTGACTCGGAGGCCAGGGAGGCTGAGGTGCTGAAACGGGAGCGATACGAGCTGCTCCAACGTCTGGAAGGCTGGCTGGACACGCCGATGCTGGTTCTAGCATTCGTATGGCTGGTGCTGTTGGTCGGGGAGTTGATCCAGGGCGAGAGTCTGCTCTTCTATTTCATCGGTACGATTATCTGGGTTGTCTTCATTCTCGATTTCGCTGTGAAGTTGGTCCTGGCTTCGGATAGGATCGTTTACCTCAAGGGTAACTGGCTGACCGCCATCTCGTTGTTTATACCCGCGCTGAGGATCTTCCGTCTCTTCCGTACGTTTCGACTGCTTCGCCTGGCCAGAATGGGGCGGGGGGTGCGGCTGGTCCGTGTCATCAG
>CATLZI010000226.1 GCA_950063125.1 uncultured Porticoccus sp.
TTACATAGCTTCAGGGCATTTTAGTCTCAAAAAATATGCATCCAATCCATGGCTAATCTCCTGCTCTTCAATAAACCCTTCGGTGTCTTGAGCCAGTTCTCTGATTGTGACGGGCACCCGGGACTGGGGCATTACCTGCAGCAGCCAAACATTTATGCTGCTGGACGGTTGGACCATGACTCAGAAGGTCTGCTCCTGTTAACAGATGACGGCAAATTACAATCAATCATCAGCAATCCGCGACACAAACTGAAGAAAACATACTGGGCCCAGCTCGAGGGCAAAATAACGCAACCAGCATTAGCTCAACTGGTGCGTGGCGTGAAGCTGAGGGACGGTATCACTCAACCCGCTTCTATCAAACTGATCGAGCCACCCCAGCTCTGGATACGAAATCCGCCCATAAGGCAACGACGGAACCAGCCTACCAGCTGGATAGAGCTGCAAATTTCAGAAGGTAAAAACAGGCAGGTGCGCAGGATGACCGCCGCAACCGGCTTTCCCACCCTGAGACTGATCAGGGTTGCCATTGGTAACTGGACACTTGAGAACCTGCTGCCGGGGGAATACCGCTGGGAAACCATTCACCTACCTGCCACAAAGTCTCACAGGCAGGGCCCAAGGAGGCCAAAATGATGGATCAAATTCACCTGACGGTAGCCGTGGTTGTAGAGCGTGAACACCGCTTCCTCATGGTCAGGGAAATTCGCAACGGGCTCGAGCTATACAATCAGCCCGCAGGACACGTTGAACCTGGAGAGACGCCCATTGAAGCCGCCACGAGGGAAACGCTGGAAGAAACCACCTGGCATGTTGTACCCGCTGCAATCATCAGCTTTACGACCTTTCGGGCGCCCGCAAACGGCGTAACCTACTACCGTCTGGCTTTTGCCGCAGATGCCGATCGGCCTGACCCGCTTAGGGTTATCGATCAGGATATTGAGGAGGCGGTTTGGCTGACTTATGAAGAAATACTACAAAAAAGACAACAACTGCGAAGTCCCATGGTTCTCGAAGCAATCGAGGATTACCGAAGAGGCGTCTTCTATTCATTGGATTTACTGAAAACTCACCGGTAAAATCCGCTCCCTTATGAACTCACCCAAAAAAGTCATTGTCGGCATGTCCGGTGGCGTAGACTCCTCTGTCACTGCTTTGCTGTTGCAACAGCAGGGTTTTGATGTGGAAGGTCTATTCATGAAGAACTGGGATGAGGATGATGGCACCGATTACTGCACTGCCCGCCAGGATCTCACAGATGCCCAGGCCGTTGCAGATTCGCTGGGCATTCATCTGCACACCGCCAATTTCGCTGCCGAATACTGGGACAACGTTTTTGAGTACTTTTTAGCCGAGTACAGAGCCGGTCGCACACCGAATCCCGATGTTCTATGTAACCGGGAAATCAAGTTCAAGACATTTCTCGACTACGCCCGGATTCTTGGCGCCGAGTCTATCGCCACTGGCCACTACGCAAGACGCCTTGACAGCAATGGGCAAACCTTTCTGCTGAAAGGCCTGGACAACAACAAAGATCAGAGCTACTTCCTGCACGCTGTTGATGAGGCCGCTTTTTGCCAATCGCTGTTTCCCCTCGGTGAACTAGAAAAGCCGGCCGTGCGGGCTCTCGCGGAACAATATGGCCTGGCTACAGCAAAGAAACGGGACTCCACCGGCATCTGTTTTATCGGCGAACGTCGTTTCAAGGATTTTCTCGAGCAATACATACCGGCACAACCCGGCGATATCGAAAACCCGGAGGGCATTGTTGTCGGTATCCATCAGGGCTTGATGTACCATACACTGGGACAGCGTCAGGGGCTGGGTATTGGCGGCCTTCGAGGCGCCACAGATGACCCTTGGTACGTGGTGGGCAAAGACCTCCCCAGGAACGTACTGATTGTCGCTCAGGGTGCGGAGCACCCACTCTTGTACAGTGACAGCTTGAGTACTGCTGAAGTCCACTGGATCAACGGATTACCCGCCCACAATGAATTCCGATGCAAAGCCAAGGTTCGCTACCGACAAGCTGATCAGGAGTGTACCGTCACGAAGAATGACGATGGTTATCAGGTCCTGTTTGATGAGCGACAGCGAGCCGTGACGCCCGGACAATCCGTGGTGTTTTACGATGGAGAGATTTGTATGGGTGGGGGGGTCATCAATCACACATGGAATTCAGTCGAGTCGTTATGCTGCTAAAGAAACCCACAAAAGATCAGATTATTGCACTCAGTGGCGTGTTCCAAGCTTGCCAGCTCGTCGAGACGCTGGCAAAAACCGGATCAATCCCCACAGATCGTTTTCAAGTCTGTATCGAGAGCCTGTTTCAGCAAAACCCGGACAGCACCGAACAGGTATTCGGTTCAGTTGAAAACCTCCAATTGGGTATGGAAACCCTGCAGGAGCTACTGACCTTGCAGACGACCGCCAAGCAGTCCGACACGCTACGTTACGCAGTGGGTGTCATCCACCTATCCAGAAAACTGCTGAACAATAAAACCATGATCAGTATGATTGGAGAGCGGCTGGAACAGGCTGATCGCCAGGCAACCCACTTCTCTTCAGTTAGCCATACCAACGTCATTGCGAATCTTGCGCAGATCTATCAGGACAGCATCAGTACATTCCGTTACCGCATTCAGGTAAATGGCTATGCGGGATACCTGCAGCAGGACTCCATTGCTCAACGAATACGCTGCCTGCTTTTTGCCGGCATCAGAGCAGCCATCCTGTGGCATCAACTGGGCGGCAAACGCTATCACTTGATTTTCAGCCGCAAACAGCTCCTCGCTCAACTTCACACGTTGCGCACCTAACTTGAAGACGCTCAGTAACTTTCCCTGAAAACCCCAACCACATCGGGTAAAATCTGCGGATTTCCTGATCCGGACACAAGATAATCTCATGAACCTTTCTGAACTTACTGCCATCTCCCCGATTGATGGTCGCTACAGCAGCAAAACTGAACAACTACGGGTGGCATTCAGTGAATTTGGTTTAATCAAACACCGTGTGACCGTGGAAGTTCGCTGGTTACAACAGCTGGCATCCCATCCGGACCTGAAGGAAATCCCGCCATTTTCAGATAGCGCCAACGAAGTACTGAATCAGTTGGTAGACAATTTTGCTGAGCAGGATGCTGCACGAATCAAAGACATCGAGCGCACCACCAACCATGATGTAAAAGCGGTTGAATACTTTCTCAAGGAATCCATCGCTGCAAACCCGGAATTACTGGCGGTATCAGAATTTGTCCACTTTGCCTGTACGTCCGAGGATATCAACAACATCGCCCATGCTCTGATGTTGAAGGAGGGGCGCGATCAAATCCTGTTACCACAGGTTGGCCAGATAGTGCATCAACTGAGCGAGCTGGCCCACCGTTATGCCGATGTTCCCATGCTGGCTCGTACTCATGGACAGACTGCCTCCCCGACTACGGTTGGCAAGGAGATCGCCAATGTTGTCTACCGGATAACCCGTCAACTCACGCAGATTCGGCAGGTATCGTTGATGGCAAAAATTAACGGTGCCGTTGGCAATTACAACGCGCATCTGTCTGCTTACCCAACCGTAGACTGGGCAAGTAATGCAGAAACGTTCATCACGAGCCTGGGGCTGGAGTGGAATCCCTATACCACTCAAATTGAACCCCACGACTACATTGCAGAACTGTTTGATGCCATTGCCCGGCTCAATACTATCCTGATCGACTTCAACCGCGATATCTGGGGCTATATTTCTCTCGGCTACTTCAAGCAGAAAACCATTGCCGGAGAAGTGGGTTCTTCCACCATGCCGCATAAGGTAAACCCGATAGATTTCGAAAATGCCGAGGGCAACCTGGGCATTGCCAACGCCATCTTTACCCATTTGGCACAAAAGCTGCCGATTTCCCGCTGGCAATAGGTTCTCACCGATTCGCGTGTACTGCGCAATATGGGTGTGGGTTTCG
>CATLZI010000227.1 GCA_950063125.1 uncultured Porticoccus sp.
CACAGCGCTTGAGGGTACGATTGAAGCCTCGCATGGGAGAACAGCTGATATCTATGGCGTAGTGACCGAGGATGCTCGATACCTTGTGGTTGAGAAGCTGGATGTCTTCAAAGTCGGGGAAAAAGCGGATGTCCACTGTCACATGGCGGAGGGCATAGACAATGTCTTTGATGAAGCTGCCCATACTCAGTGGCAGGTCGAGCCACACTTCATCGACCGAATATTTACTGAGTTCCTCTATCACCTGGCCGGGGTGAGCCCAACGCTCTATTTCGCTGGCATGCACATGATGAACCAGTCGGTAACCGGACTGCTGCATTTCCCGCTCATCAAAGAGTTCCTTGGCGTGGCGGTTATCGCTGGTAATGACCAGTACCGAACGCAGGTTCTTGCCGGCACTTCGCAGGCGTTTCAGATAAAAGTGATACCCGCAGCGGTAAACCGTTCCTCCCCACCAGGTCAGTGCGACCAGGTAAAATAGCCAGAGCCTGGAAAACTCGATGGCTGTCTTGGTAAAGACCAGAAAGGCCATGAGCACTGCCACGGTCAGAAGCAGCGAGAAAGTATAGCGTTTGAGGAGGGTGGGGAGCCGTCTGCCCCGCCATGAGTCGTAGACGCCGGTAATGGTGAGGACAAAAACCAGCAGGAGTGCTGTGCCACCGGTCAATACTTCAAATTTGGCCGACATGTCCGCGGAACCAAAGCGGAGCCAGTGGGCCAATAAACTGGCCAAGATGACATTGAGGGCATCAACGATGGCAATGAGTGGCGCAAAGCTGGAAGTAGATGAGGGCTGTGAGCTGGTTGCCATCAATTTATCGTCTTGGTTATACCGGGAGAGCCAGACCGGCCGGCTCCCCCATGAAGCGTAAATTTCAGCGGCAAACTAGGGGTTATAGCGCTGAAAAACCAGCGTTGCATTGGTGCCACCAAAACCAAAGCTGTTGGACATGACACGTTGCAGATTGGCCTGGTCCACCCGTTTGGTGACAATGGGCAAGTGTGCTGCTTCCGGATCAAGGTTGTCGATGTTGGCGGAGGCGCAGATAAAGTTGTGCTCCATCATCAACAGACTGAAAATCGCTTCCTGAACACCGGCGGCGCCGAGCCCGTGACCGGACAGCGATTTGGTCGAGCTGATGGGTGGTACTTTTTCGCCAAAGGTTTCCTTGATGGCCTTCAATTCCTGCAAATCACCGACGGGTGTGCTGGTGCCATGGGTGTTGATGTAGTCGATATCACCCTGAGTGGTTTGCATCGCCATCTTCATACAGCGCGAAGCTCCTTCTCCGGACGGTGCCACCATGTCATAACCATCCGAGGTGGAGCCATAGCCCACCAGCTCGGCATAGATTGTGGCGCCCCGCGCCAGAGCGTGTTCCAGTTCTTCCACGACCAGGCAGCCTGCACCGACTCCCGGTACAAAACCATCCCTGTCAGCGTCATAAGCCCTGGAGGCCAGTTGAGGAGTATCGTTATATTTGGTCGACAGTGCTCCCATCGCGTCGAACATGCCCGCCATTGACCAGTGCATATCCTCGGCACCACCGGCAAAGACAATGTCCTGTTTGTTCATCTGAATCAGTTCCATGGCGTGACCAATGCTGTGGGCACTGGTGGCACAGGCGGAGGCGATGGAATAGTTGGTGCCCTTGATTTTGAATGGTGTCGCCAGGCAAGCGGAAACGGTGCTGGCCATGATCTGGGTTACCCGGTAAGGACCCGCTTTTTTGATGCCCTTGGCACGCATGACGTCAATGGTTTCGGTGAACATTTCACCGGATACGCCACCTGACCCCATCACCAGACCAGTGCGGATATTGGAGACCTGGTCCTCACTGAGACCGGCGTCGGCAATGGCACGCTCGGTGGCGATATAGCCGTAAGCCGCGGAGGGGCCCATAAAGCGGAGAATCTTGCGGTCAATCAGCTCCGCGAGATCAAGGTCGATCCGGGCAGCCACGTTGCAGCGCAGGCCCATTTCTTCAAAATCTTCCCGGAAGACGATGCCGGATTTCCCTTCCTTTAGCGCTGTGGTGACGGTTTCCCTGTCATTACCCAGGCAGGAAACTATTCCCATTCCGGTAATTACTACACGTTTCATCGTTTATACCTATGCCGACTGTCAGGTTCGGCTATTGTAGTAGAAAAAATCAGAAGTTGTCAGTTGACTCGAACAGTCCAACACGCAGATCCTTCGCCGTATAAATCTCGCGGCCGTCCACAAAAACACTGCCATCGGCGATAGCCATTTTCAGTTTTCTTTCGACAATTCTCGAAATATCAATCTGGTAGGTCACGATGCTTGCTTCTGGCAGTACCTGGCCGAAAAACTTCACTTCGCCCGAGCCCAGTGCCCGCCCCTTGCCAGGATTGCCTTTCCAGGCCAGGAAAAAGCCGGTCAGCTGCCACATGGCATCAAGCCCAAGGCAGCCGGGCATAACCGGGTCACCGTGAAAGTGGCAACCAAAAAACCACAAGTCTTTATGTATATCCAGTTCTGCGGTAATCAGGCCTTTGCCAAATCTGCCTTCTTCGGCATGTATACGGGTGATTCGATCCACCATCAACATGTTGTCAGCGGGGAGTTTGGCGTTGCCTTCACCGAACAGGTCGCCATGACTACAGGCGACGATTTCCTCGCGGGTATACGCGTTCTGTGATTGTGGAACGAATTTCGTCATTAGGTGGACTGTCCTGGTTGGTGGGTTTTACCCGGTGCTGGTTTGTCATCGAAGCGGTGAATTTTAGCGGATTTGCTCATTAAGTCCAGAAAAGAAGGGGGAGTGTAGAGGGCGGTATTGCTCCATCAATCCTCATCCAGCAGTTCAGAGCAGATACCATATTGTATTGATGCTTGTGGCAGATATTGCTGTGCTGGATGTCAGCATTTTCGTTGGAGGGCAAACTCTGTGAGTTCTACCAGTGCCCGGTGTTCCGGTGAGTCTGTAAAATCTGCCAGACAGGCCTTGGCCTGTTCTGCATGCTGTGCCGCACAAGCGAGGGTGTAGTCGAGTGCGCCGGTCGAATGGATAGCGTCACTAATCTGGTCCAGTTGTTCGAGGGCACCTTTCTCAATGGCTGATCGAATCATCGCGGCCTGCTCGGAGGTCCCCCGCTGCATCGCGCGAATCAGCGGGAGGGTTGGTTTGCCTTCCGCGAGATCATCACCGATATTTTTGCCAAGTTCGTCCGCCTGACCACTGTAGTCCAGCACGTCATCCACTAGCTGAAACGCCATTCCAAGATGGTAACCGTAATGTTTTGCCGCTTCTTCCTGAGTGGCAGAGGCTCCTGCCAGTATGGCACCGGTTTGTGCTGCCGCCTCGAAGAGTTGAGCCGTTTTCTTGTGAATAACGTTGAGGTAGGCCGCTTCGGATGTATCGGGGTTGCCGGCATTGATCAATTGCTGCACTTCACCTTCAGAGATGATATTGGTGGTATCGGCGATGATTCGCATGATCGCCATGCTGTCGATGGCAACCAGCATCTGGAATGCTCGTGAATAGAGGAAGTCTCCGACAAGTACACTGGGAGCATTGCCGAATCTTGCATTGGCGGTGGCTCTTCCCCGTCGAAGGCTGGAAGTGTCCACCACATCGTCGTGCAACAGTGTGGCGGTATGAATGAACTCGATAATGGCGGCCAGTGAGATGTGTTGTGTCCCGCGGTAGCCAAAGTTCTTTGCGATGAGTAATACCAGTAGGGGGCGAAGTCGTTTGCCGCCGGCGTCGACAATGTATTGGCCAATATTTTCCACTAACCCGACGTCAGAATGCAGCTGGCGAATGATCAGCTCATTCACCTGTTCGAATTCGGATTTAACTACCTGATGGAATGGCAACATGCCGTAACCCTGGCCAGCAACAATAGGTGTAAACAGCCAATGCACGCGGGACTTGTACGATAGGCGCGTCGCATCCTAGAGAGGGCCTCTGTCACTG
>CATLZI010000228.1 GCA_950063125.1 uncultured Porticoccus sp.
ATTTCTTCCGCACCGCCGAAGTTGGCAATGGCGACGCTGCCGTCAACACCGGCTTCCCAACCTTGGCTGTTGCGGAATTTTTGCAAGGCGTCATCGGTCATGAAAAGGATGACCTGGGATTTTTTCTGAACGCCCAGTTGCAGCCCCAGTGATGCCGAGGCAATGTTGTAATATCCCACTGTATTGCCGCCAATTCGCAAAGCGCCCTCACCGTATTCCCCCCCGACCCAGAAGCCGGCCTTGTAGATTTTCGGGAAAACCAGCATGCCTTTGGCGCGGGAGGCCAGCTCGCGTCCTGCAGAGGATTGCTTGTAAAAGTCGGCCAGAGTTTCCTGCACAAACAGGTCGATTTCCAGCTTGCTGGATGCCTGACTGGCAGCGGGCAGTAGCAGCAGACTGAAGACCAGTAACCAGACAGGGGTTTTCACGAGTAGAGTCCTCCACAGGGGGAACAGGGTGAGTTTATTGGTCGAGGGATTTGTATGGTAACTGTCGCCGGGCTTCCTGAATATAGTTAAGTACGTATTGACGCTCTTCCTTCAGAAACCGACCGATGGCATAGGCAAAGTCGGGATGCCTGATCCAGTGAACAGAACAATTTTCAGTGGGTTCGAAACCCCGTTTGATTTTGTGCTCACCCTGGGCCCCGGCATCGAACGTGCTCAATCCGCGCTCAATGGCAAATTCGATACCCTGATAGTAGCAAAGTTCAAAATGCAGGAAGTCGTACTCGCGAGTGCACCCCCAGTAACGACCATAGAGGTTATTGTGATCGTGGAAGAACAGGGCGGCGGCGACTTTTTCGTCCCCCTCCATGGCGACGACCATCATCACCTGATCGGGCATGGTCTGGCCCAGTTGGTGGAAGAAGGCCTGGGTCAGATAGCCGCTGTTGCCGCTATGCTTGAGGTAGGTGCGATGATAGAGCACGAAGAAGAATTCCCACCAGTCGGCACTGATCTGCTCACCGGTGAGTCGTTCGACAAGCAGGCCTGCACGCCTGAGGGTGTGTCGCTCCCGATTGATATTCTTGCGCTTTCTTGAGGAGAACGTGTCGGTAAAATCGGTGAAATCGCGGTAATCTCGGTTATTCCAGAGATATTGCACGCCGCTGCGCAACATCCCCCCTGCCGTTTGCAGCGCGTCCGACAATGTCGCCTGGGGAAACAGCAAGTGCCAGCCGGTGGCACCCTGCTGCCCCGCCAGTTGCTGGATCGCCGTCAGCAGTATGGGGCTGATATCGCTCAGACCGATACCGGGCAATAGTCCGAGGCGCGGCCCGCACGCCGGCGTGAAGGGCACCGCGCTGAGCAGCTTCGGGTAATAGTCGAGGCGGTGCCCGTGATAGGCCTCCGCCCAGGCCCAATCGAATACGTATTCGCCCCGCGAGTGCGTTTTACGGTAGAGCGGAAGCGCGGCAACGGTGACCTCGTCCTGGCTCAGCAACAGGTGTTGTGGGTGCCAGCCCGTCTGGGTACAGGCGCTGCCAGAGTGTTCCAGCAGAGAGAGAAAGCGGTGCTGTAAAAAAGGGTAGTCACTGTCGAACAGCGTATCCCAGTCCCGGGCGTCACACTGGTCAATGCTGTCGAGAACACGTATGTCCAATGTCTGCCTCTCAGGGGGCGGGGTTGCTGATATCCCGATGAATCAGATCAATGTCCGCCAGCAGCGCTTCGCTCATGGGTGTGGTGAGACTGTCGATGTTTTCCTGCAGCTGTGACAGGGTAGTGGCACCAATAATGGTTGAAGTGACAAACGGTTGCCGGTGAATGAAGCCCAGTGCCAAGTGTACCGGTGAAATATCATACTGTCTGGCCAATGCCACATAGCGTTCGGTCGCTTGAAAGGCAGTGGGGTGATTGTAGCGCTGAAACCGTTCGAACAGTGTCAGCCGCCCATCAGCGGGTTGTCGGCCCTGCAGGTATTTTCCAGAAAGCATACCGAAAGCCAAGGGGGAGTATGCGAGCAGGCCGATCCGTTCATTGATTGACCATTCCGCCAGCGATACCTCGAACTGCCGGTTCAACAGATTGTAGGGGTTCTGAATGCTGACAATCGGGGCGCCATGGCCGGCCACAGAGGCCGCCTGGTATTGCATCAGACCCCAGGGGGTTTCATTGGAGACGCCGATATGACGGACCTTGCCCTGCTTAACCAGGTCATTCAATGCCTGCCAGGTTTCATTGATCGGGGTGTAGTCAGTCAGTGAGTAGTCACCTGGAGCGGAGCGGCCAAAAATATTGGCGGGGCGCTCCGGCCAGTGCACCTGGTATAAATCAATGTAGTCGGTCTGCAGTCGGCGCAGGGAATCATCCAGTGCCTGAAAAATCTGTTTTCGATTCAGCCGCGGTCCGCCCCTGATATAGTCAAAACCGCTGTTGTTGCCGTCACCGCCGGTCACTTTGGTGGCCAGGACCACGTCCTGGCGCCGCCCCGAGGGGGTCAGCCAGTCGCCCAGGTATTGTTCTGTCAGGCCCTGGGTTTGAGCGTTGGGTGGTACCGGATACATCTCTGCGGTGTCCACAAAGTTGATACCCTGATCGAGGGCACAATCCAGCTGCTGAAACGCGTCTTTCCGACTATTCTGCTCGCCCCAGGTCATGGTGCCGAGGCCAATGGCGCTGAGAGTCAGCCCGGAGGTTCCTAATTCTCGATATTGCATCTTTTTCCTGTGGGATTGGCCCTGTGGGATTGGAAAAGGTAACTGGATATATTGTCAGGTTAGCAGAGGCAGCTGGCAGCGGAAGCAGCTACCTTTGCCCAGTGTGCTGTCGATTTTCAGTGATCCGCCATGGCGCATCAACACATGTTTGACGATGGCCAGTCCCAGCCCTGTGCCGCCGGTACTGGTGGCGCGGCTCTGGTCTACCCGATAAAAACGTTCGGTCAGGCGGGGCAGGTGCTTTGGATCAATACCGGAACCGTTATCGCAGATCTCCACCACTATATCCGATGCGGTGTGAAAGCAGCGTATTTGGACGCGCACGCCTGCCGGATTGTGCTTGATGGCATTGAGTACAAGATTCGAGAAGGCGCTGTAAAGTTCCTTGTATTCCCCTTTGAAGGGGGGGTCGGTGGCACAGTCTGTTTCGATAAGGTAATTATCACCAGCCACCATGCGGGCATCTTCGGCAATCTGTTGCAGTAACTGATCCAGCATGATGGGTGCCCGCGAGGGGGGTTTCCGGTTGGATTCCAGCTGTGACAGCATCACCAGATCATTGGCCAGGGCGTTGAGGCGTTCTGTTTGCTGGCCCATCTGCAGCAATGCTTTTGCCCAGCCCCTGGGCAACTGGTCGGCATTGTCCTGCAGGGTTTCGATATAGCCCGAGAGCACGGTTAAGGGTGTCCGCAGCTCGTGGGAAATATTGGCCACAAAGTCCTGTCGCATTTGCTCCAGATTGCGCAGCCGGGTGATGTCCTGCACGACCAGAATGATATTGCCATCACCAAAGGTTGCGGCGGTAAACAGCAAGGTTCTTGTGGGATCTTCCGGTGAACTCAGTTCCAGTGGTGAAGGCAGTGCGTCACTCTGGATAAATACCACGAAACGGGGATCGCGAACCAGGTTGGTCATGGATTGGCCGCGATCCTGTTTGACGAGGCCAAGCAGTTTTTCAGCCGCCGGATTCCACCACTCCAGTTCACGATCGGGGGTGAGGATGATAATGCCGTCCGCCAGCGCAGAAGTAATATCCTTGACGCGATCGGCCAGTTGCCGGCGACTTTGTTTGGCGCGTTCATTGCGCTGTTGCATCCGGTAGAGAAAATCGGTCATGTCGCCCCAGACGCCGCTTGCTTCGGGGGGTGGTCCTTCAGCGCTCTGGTCGAGCCAGTCGTAGAGTCGGGAGATGTGGGCGAAGGTCCACAACATATACAGGCCGCCACCCAGGAGCAGGGTAAGCAGAATGTGGCCCCATAAAAAAC
>CATLZI010000229.1 GCA_950063125.1 uncultured Porticoccus sp.
CATCGCAAGGAGTCCGATGATGCTGCGGAGATCCGACGTCTACAGAAGGACTTGAAGCGCGTTACTGAAGAGCGTGACCTGTTAAAAAAAGCCGCGGCGTACTTCGCAAGCCACCCCGAGTAAGATACGCCTTTATCGCGGAACACTGCAGTTCTCATTCTGTACGACAGTTATGTCAGATGTTTGGTGTTCAACCCAGCGGGTACTACGCCTGGAAGAAAAGCCCAAAATCCAAGCGACAGATTGACGATGAGCGTCTTACCGGGCTCATCAAGCAGTACTGGCTTGAATCAGGCTGCGTCTATGGCTATCGCAAGATTCATATAGATCTCAGGGACGCGGGCGAGCGTTGTGGGCTCAATCGCGTGCATCGTTTGATGAAGCTTGAGGGGCTCAAGGCTCACGTTGGTTACCGCAAGCCCAGCCAGCGCGGTGGAGAGCAACATATCATCACGCCGAATGTGCTAGACCGTCAGTTTGATCCGGTGATGCCGAATCGGGCTTGGGTTAGCGATATTACTTACATCAAGACCCATGAAGGCTGGCTTTACCTCGGAACGGTGATGGATCTCTTCTATCGCCGTATCATTGGTTGGTCGATGCAATCTCGCATAACCAAAGAGCTTGTGCTGGATGCATTGCTAATGGCGGTCTGGCGTCGAAAACCTAAAAAGGGAGTGCTGGTTCACTCGGATCAGGGCAGTCAATACACAAGCCATGACTGGAATGAGTTTCTCAAAGAGCATGGTTTGGAGGAGAGCATGAGCCGCCGGGGCAATTGCCACGACAACACGGTTGCGGAAAGCTTCTTCCAGTTACTAAAGCGAGAACGAATAAAGCGCAAAATATACGCGACACGAGATTTAGCAAGGAGCGATATATTTGATTACATCGAGATGTTCTACAACACGAAACGACAGCATGGTTCCAACAATGGGCTGTCGCCTGTAGATTATGAGCGGCAGTATTTTAAAGAGGCTGAAAAGCGCCTAGTGAACTAGTGGCGATTCACCAAGCTCTATTCCGTAAATTCCATTTTCTTATAAAGCCGATCTAACCCAACAAGACCCACCCAAATTATAAAAACTTTCTTTCTAACTCTTTTAGCTTACGCTCTAAAAAACCCACCTTCATTTTTAATTGCTGAATTTCGTTTTCCACATAATACCCCAACTTCATACCAACTTTTGGAAACCAGCCAGATTCACAATACCACCGATCTATCGTAAGTAGCATATCACCGCAGGCCACCTCAAAACTTTTATCTCCGTGGACGGCAACGATTCTACCAGGAACACCTTTCTCCGGGCGCTCACATAAATGAGCCGAAAGAATTAGGATTTTCTCGCTCGAACAATAAGTATAAGCGCCTGGATGAGGCGGCGCACTTGCTCGAATTAGTGCTAAAACATGTTTTCTTGGATGTGACCAGTCCAACCATCCGTCGTCAGGAGCCCTCTTGCCAAGCCATGTAGCTTGTGAATGATCCTGCTCTTGACCATGCACCTCTCCCGCGGCGAGACAGGGCAGCCAACGATCCAGTGCAAGCGATTCAGCCTTCAATATCTTAGCCTCAACCGACGCAGCGTCGTCTTGGATACCTACCTCGAAAGGCTCCTGCACCAGAATTGCACCATCATCCACTCCATCCCTCAACTCGAAAAAACTTGCTGCGCCGCTCACATGCTCTAGAATCATCCATGCAATAGCCGCTCTCCCCCTTCCTTTCGGCAACGCTGTGGGATGAAATCCTACATTTACAATACCAGCTATACTCAACATAGATTCTGGAATAATCTGAGAAAGCCCTACCACAAAAAGCACGTCCGGGTCGTAGGCCCTCAAAGATTCCTCGCAATCGGTAACCTTCCTGAACTCAAAAAAAGGCAAAACTAATTCGGAACTAACTGCTCGAAGATCACACCACCCTGAAACTAAACCAGCATCGATCGGAACATACCCCCATACAGCGCAGTCATCAAATTCGTGCTTCACCAACGCACGAATTAATACTTCGGTAGATCTAACACCGCCAACAACTGCAACTTTCATAATGTGCGTCGAAACCTCTCTTCACCAAGAACAATCACCCCGATCGTTTTGAAAACTATAACCAGATCGCCAATCAAACTAATGTTTTCAACATAGGAAATGTCATGTTTCCACCTTTCTTCCCAAGACAACGCAATATTCCCGTTGACTTGAGCATTACCCGTAATACCAGGACGAACCTTAAACCTTTCTCTAGCCCAAATTGGCATCGTTTGATAAGTTTGCTCCAAACAAGGACGCGGGCCGACAAAACTCATATCCCCGACCAAGACATTGATCAATTGTGGCAATTCGTCAATTTTTAGGCGCCTCAGAACCGCCCCAATACTTGTGACCTCAGAATCTTGATTAGTAGTTTGAGAAATTGTCCGATTTGGATTTACCGTCATTGTTCGCAGCTTTATTATTCTAAAAAGATGTCCATTCAACCCAACTCTTGTCTGAAAAAAAAAGACGGGGCCATTCGAGGCAAGCTTAATTGCGAATATTGACACGACTAACGGAAGAGCAAAGACGAGTAGAGCAGAAGTTGCGAATACAATATCGACAAACCGCTTAGTGGCTCCTCTATAAATCACCGCTGATACTCTCCTAGCAATACAAAACCTTCCGCGGCTTCGACTCCAATATGCGTCCCCCTGATGGTTGCCAACGCTCGAATTGCAGCCTCAGAGCGAGGTAAAGTGTCTGGCTGAATTTGACTAGCGTATGCCTTCATAGCCTTTACTTTTAAATCAATAGTGCTTGAAATATCAATAAAAACATTAGGCTGAAAAGCTGGCGCCAAGTATGGCGGAGCCAAGTGAGTCTCAGAAAGAGTTTCGTATGCAAGAACCCTTCGCAATTGTTTTACAGAAGGCAAATAAGGGCGGGTCACTACTGACATTCCATAAGCGATTTCGCCATGATCTCGGTGTAAATCAAAAGCAAAGGGGATATACACTTCTTCCGGTTCTGTTAACTGCACCAATTCAGCAAGAACCTTGTTAATCTCATAAGTTGGTAATACATCTAGACATGCTGCGGGAAGCTCTCTAAAAACAGGCGCATCACACCCAAGAATATCCAGCGCTTTTTGGCATTCAACTCGTATCTCACCCCACAGCTCTGCAGGCCATAAAGGATGAGGCCGATCACCGTGCCCCGTCAGAACCGCCACTTGAACATGAGTTCCCTTAGCGACCAACTTTGCGATTGTTCCCCCCATTCCCAAAACTTCATCATCGGCATGTGGCGCGATTACAAGTGCTTTCATTTACAACCTTTAAATTTAAAAATCTGCGATAACAAGGGATATGCGCCGCAATTAAAAAGGCCTCGCGACAACAACAATCTGTAACCTATATAGTTCTACGAATTACCCAGAAATGATAAGCCGAGGGCATAAATGACAGGCATAGGGTCAAACAACCCTCTTCAAGGTCTTATGCGCACAAACCAACACACTATGATCAAACAGCGCATCCGATTTCGGCGCCCAGGCAATAGGCATCTCAAGCAGCAACTTTCTCAAACCAACCATATCGGTATCTTCAATACACTGCATAAAGTGCTGAAGGGCGCGATCAAACTCTTCCATGCTCAATGAAGGCTCATCGGATACACGAATACGCGAATGCTTGGTTTCCCGGTCATCGGAATCAATCAGTAGCTCTTCATAGAGCTTCTCACCTGGACGTAACCCGGAGTAATGAATCTCAATATCACCGTCCGGGTTACCCTGATCTTTCAGCTCCAAACCCGCCAATCGGATCATGCGCTTAGCCAGATCATATATCCGAACTGGCTTACCCATATCCAGAACGAATACTTCGCCGTTCCCACCCAATGCACCGGCCTGAATCACTAGCTGCGCAGCCTCGGGAA
>CATLZI010000230.1 GCA_950063125.1 uncultured Porticoccus sp.
AAAGGTTTTAACCCGCAACCGCAGATCGCCACTGCGGGGCTCACAAGCCACGATTTCGCCAACTGCTTCAATAATGCCTGTAAACATAATACCTGCGCC
Source organism: uncultured Porticoccus sp. (assembly GCA_950063125.1). Lineage (GTDB taxonomy): Bacteria > Pseudomonadota > Gammaproteobacteria > Pseudomonadales > Porticoccaceae > Porticoccus. The sequence continues at coordinate 100 of CATLZI010000230.1, forward strand.
CACCAGCACGCGGTTACCAGTCGATTAAGCTCAATTTGTCATCTTTTACCAGGACGGTGTCGAGGGTTCCGACGTGATTCGCAAATCGTCACCCACCATACGAACATCCCGTATCTTCAAGGGCAATTGCTGATCCATATTATCAAAAGGCAACACCAGCATAGGCCTCGCCAGACTGCCGAGTAATGTCGGCGCCATGTAAACGATCAGCTCATCCACCAGCCCCTCGCTTACAAACGCACCAGCGAGCGTCGCCCCGGCCTCCACCAGCACACGATTGCACTCCAGCCTTGCAAGCTGTCGCAGCAGGGCTGCCAGATCCACGTTACCGTCACCCCTGTCGAGGGTGAGCGATGCCACACCGGGAATATTTTTCTCTACCGGTGACACCAGCAATGTCCTGCCGCCATCGGTTAGCAGGGTTGCCGCGGACGGCAAAGGGCTTTTACCACACACCACCACCCTGAGCGGTTGTCGCATGGCGATCCCGGCTGCATCCTCAAGTCCCAGCTCGGCGGCTCGAACGGTGAGGGATGGATCATCGAGCAACAGCGTACCGCAACCGGTAATAATGGCACAGCTTTGCGCCCGCAGGCGCTGCACATCGCTGCGCGCTGCAACACCGGTAATCCATTGGCTTTCTCCACTGGCCATGGCCGTGCGCGCATCCATACTCATGGCCAGTTTAACCGTAACCCAAGGCATGCCATGCCGGTGCCGCTTGATAAAGCCCCGATTGAGTTCCCGTGCTTGATCCTCCAGCACGGGGCCATCCACAGTGATACCAGCACGCCGAAGCTTTTCCAAGCCGGCACCGGCAACCTCGGGATTGGGGTCCACCATCGCATACACTACCCGAGATATACCCGCCAAAATCAGCGCTTCCACACAGGGCGGGGTGCGGCCGTGATGGCCGCACGGCTCAAGTGTGACATACGCCGTGGCACCTTTGGCTGCGCCACCCGCCTCGCTCAGGGCATGAATTTCCGCGTGGGGCTCACCGGCTCGCTCATGCCAGCCTTCCCCGATCACCCGATCACCGCTGGCGATGACACAACCCACCGCCGGATTGGGCATCGTGGTGTAGCGCCCCCGCGCAGCCAGTTGCAGAGCTCTGGCCATCAGGCTCAAATCAAGACGACTACTCACCGGATTCAGGCACCTTTAATATCAGGCAGGTTTTTTTCCAGCCGATCCAGTTCTGCACGAAATTCGCTCAAATCCTGAAAACTGCGGTAGACCGAAGCAAATCTGACATAAGCCACTTCATCGAGCTCGCGCAACTGTTCCATCACCTGCTCGCCAATCATTCGGGACGTCACCTCACGCTCCCCAGTAGCGCGGATCTGGTGCTGAATATGGGAGATGGCTGCTTCAATACGCTCAATACTCACTGGCCTTTTTTCCAGCGCACGCAACAACCCCGCTCTCAGCTTGTCCTCGTCAAACGGCTCGCGCACGTCATCACGCTTGATCACTCTCGGCATGAGCAGTTCTGCCACCTCATAGGTGGTAAAGCGCTCTTTGCAGGAGAGGCACTCGCGTCGACGACGCACCTGATCGCCTTCGGCTACCAGCCGGGAATCAATCACCTTGGTGTCGTCGGCTCTACAGAAAGGACAGTGCATGGGTTTTGCCAATGAATTCGAACAGGCGCAAATGGTACCACATCTTGTCATTGCCACCCGCTCTGTAAAACCGGTCACAGGGACAAAACGATACCTTCAATCAGAACCCAATCAGAAACAAAAAACCCCGCTCGAGCAGGGCTTTTCTGACCATCTTATCACGGCGGTCATTTAACCATAGACGGGGAATCTGGCGCAGATCTCCAGCACCTTTTCCTTTACCTGTGGAATCACCTGCTCAGAGGTACCGTTTTCCAGGCTGTCCAACACATCGCAGATCCAGTGGGTGAGCTGGATACTCTCAGCCTCGGTAAACCCACGGGTAGTAATTGCCGGCGTACCAATCCGCAGCCCCGAGGTGATAAACGGTGAGCGGGGATCATTGGGTACGGCATTCTTGTTGACGGTGATGAAGGCCCGGCCGAGGGCCTCGTCGGCATCCTTACCGGTATAATCCTTGCCGATCAGATCCACTAGCATCAGGTGATTTTCAGTGCCTTTGGAGACAATCCGAATACCGCGTTCCATAAAGGCACCAGCCATGGCCTTGGCATTTTTCACCACCTGCTGCTGGTAAGTGCGAAAATCCTCGGTCATCGCCTCCTTGAAAGACACCGCCTTGGCAGCAATCACATGGCACAGGGGGCCACCCTGACCACCGGGAAATACCGCTGAGTTAATTTTTTTCGCCAGTTCTTCGCTGTTGGTCAGAATGATACCGCCGCGGGGACCCCGCAGGGTTTTGTGGGTAGTCGACGTTACCACATCGGCATAGGGGACTGGGCTGGGATAAACGCCTGCGGCCACCAGGCCCGCCACGTGAGCCATATCCACCAGCAAGTAGGCGCCCACCTTGTCGGCGATCTCACGAAATCTTGCCCAATCCAGTATCCCTGAATAGGCGGAGAAGCCGGCCACAATCATTTTCGGCTTGTGCTCCAGTGCCAGTGTCTCGACCTGCTGATAGTCCAGCAGACCGGTTTCCGAATCCAGGCCGTATTGAACAGCATGATAAATCTTGCCCGAGAAATTCGGTTTGGCACCGTGGGTGAGATGCCCACCGGCATCCAGACTCATACCGAGGATGGTATCGCCCGGCAGGCACAACGCCTGATAGACCGCACTGTTGGCCTGCGAACCGGAATGGGGCTGGACATTGGCATAGCCGGCACCAAATAGCACCTTGACCCGCTCAATGGCCAATTCCTCGGTCTGATCAACAAACTCACAACCACCGTAGTAACGCTTGTGGGGATAGCCCTCTGCATACTTGTTGGTGAGCTTGGTACCCTGCGCAGCCATGACTGCGGGGCTGGTGTAATTCTCGGAGGCAATCAGCTCGAGGTGTTCTTCCTGGCGCTGCTCTTCGTGTTGAATGGCAGCCCAGATTTCGGGGTCAAAACTGGCAATGCTGATATCTTTATCGAACATGAATCTCACACTGGTAGCTGGGGGAAAAGAGCATGAATTGTACACAAATCCACCAGCGAATCCCAAGCTAAATACAATGCCTTGGGCGGTATTGGCCGACCGGTAAGATATCACCCTACCCAGCGGCCAATCGTTGTTAACCATCAAGCCATACGGTCAGCAGCCCAGCTTGCAAAAGCCATTTCTTTGACATGTTGCAGTTCTTCCTCTGCCACACCCCAGACAGCATTGGACGTGAGCGGGTCATCGTGAAAAATATACAGCCGGGAGGCCAGCTGATTGAACGGTAGCGAGGACTCACCATAGCGCTCCCCATTGTCCTGGGTTGAGACTTTGATGCCATTGCCCCAGTTTTGCCCACTGTCATTGTTCGGGTTATAGAAATAAACCCGCATTTCTCCCGACTGATCGAGTGCCACTCGCAGGATGGTAATGGCATGCCAACCCACGAACCGCGCCGAGCTGTCGGTCACTGCCAACCCCGCCGGCTGAGGGTGAATCACCAACTGGTTGCCATTGTTGAGCGGGTGGTAACAGGCAAAGAAATTGCGCAGAAAACCATCGTAGTCGTGCAGCTTGCCAGTGGCCACGTCGACGGCGATATTAAAACCACGACCCACCCACCAGCCGTGAAACTCCGGATTGATCCAACGATGCGGATCCTCACCACGGTCGGCGCAAAGGCGTCCCATCTGGAGATAAATACGATCGAGGTGTGGCACCAGCAAATTGGAAACCGGATCGCTG
>CATLZI010000231.1 GCA_950063125.1 uncultured Porticoccus sp.
CAGCCCCCGGATCATGCCCCGCCAGACTCAATCCGGCCAACAGGCGATGGAAGTCACCACTGTTCTCCAGCAAAATATCCCGTGCCTCGATCCCGGCCTCGGTCCCGGAGTAAAACCGCAGGTTGGCCGATACCTTGCCAATACCGGACATGTCACTGTCGAGAAGCATATCCAGCAGTCCGGTGCTATCCGTCCTCTGGCGGTCTTCACGGGGCAGACCCGCAACCCGCCAGTGGCCGTCGGCATCCTCTTTCAGCGTCAATGCCACTTCGCCGATCCAAAGCTCACTCAACACCAGCTGGCGGGCCAACAGTGTCTTGAGAAGATTGACCTCCAGAGTAATCCGGTCGATAGATACTGCCGGTTGCTGACCGCCATCGCCAAACACTTTCAGATCGAGCGCGGTGATACGGGGCTTAAGCCGTTGCCAGTCACCCAGTAACTGGCGGGTTTCAACCTGCATGGCGAGTTGTTCGGAGAGGAAAAAGTTGATTTGTGTGCGGTAGTTGTCGAGGTTGACAATGGCCTCGCGCCCGAGGGAGACCAGTAATGCAATCGAGATCACCGACAGGGCCGCCAGTAACAGCAACCGCCTGACAATCGATTTCAGCATTTGTGCTGCTTTCAAAACCCGCTCCTGACAAGGACGCTCATTCAATCACTGTACAAGCTCAGCCCGCTGGACTAACGACGGCGCACTGCAGGCCGTGTGATGTGCCGTATTCACCGCACACTCGACGATTGGCGACGGGACTCCGGCAGCCATAATACGCGAGCGATCAATAAATAAAAATCCGGGATGCCAGCTGGCCTACTCTGCACAACCGGCTATACGGGAATGATGTCATACTGTTCCTGGTTGTACATTGTCTCCACCTGAAACTGGATGGATCGGCCGATATATTTCTCGAGACCCGCCACATAATCCGACTCTTCGTCCAACAGCCGCTCTATCACCACTGAGGCCGCCAGCACCAGAAATGACTGACACTCAAAGGTGCGGGCCTCGCGGAGAATTTCCCGCAACAGGTCGTAACAGACCGTCTCCACCGATCGCAGTGTCCCCCTGCCATCACAGACCGGGCAGGCCACGCAGAGTGTATGCCCTAGACTGGTACTGATCCGCTTGCGGGTCATTTCCACCAGACCCAGTTCAGACACGGTGGCCACTGCTGTTTTCGCGCGATCACGGGACAGCGCCTTCTCCAGTGCCCGCATCACTTGGCGGCGGTGTTCTACATCCTGCATATCGATAAAGTCGATAATGATAATACCGCCCAGATTTCTCAGTCGAAGCTGACGTGCAATGCTGTAGGCCGCCTCCAGGTTGGTCTTGAAAATGGTTTCCTCCAGATTGCGATGACCGACAAAGGCACCCGTATTCACATCCACGGTGGTCATTGCCTCGGTCTGCTCAATCACCAGCGACCCCCCGGATTTAAGCGAGACTTTTTTGTCCAGCGCACGGCTGATTTCATCTTCGACACCGAACAGATAAAACAGTGGCCGTTCGTCCGTGTAGTACTCAATCATCGAGGTCAACTCGGGATCGAACTGCCGGGTAAACGCCAGCAGCTTGTTGCACACCTCGCGGGAGTCCACCCGGACCTTCTCGACCTGTAGTTGCCCCATGTCCCTGATGGCCCGAAGATACAACGGCAGGTCTTCATAAACGATCGCCGGTGCGACAACCCCTTTCGCGGCCTTTTCTACAGACACCCAGAGCTGTTGCAAAAACGCCACTTCGCGACGCAGCTCGGAACCCTCGACACCCTCGGCCGAGGTGCGAATAATGTAGCCGCCGGTGCTGTCAGATTCCAGCAGTATGGCATCGAGGTCAGAGCGCAAACGCTGCCGCTCCTGCTCTTCGGCGATGCGCTGCGAAACACCCACGTGATCCACGTTGGGCATATAGACCAGCAACCTTGAGGAGAGTGCCAGGCGGGTAGAAAGGCGGGCACCCTTGGTGCTGATCGGATTTTTAATGACCTGCACCAGCAAGGACTGCCCCTCGCGAAGATAGAGGCGAATATCCGGGGTGCTGTTATTACTGGCATTTGTTTCAGGGCGAAGAATGTCGTCCACATGAATAAACCCGGCCTTGTCGAGCCCGATATCGACAAAAGCCGCCTGCATACCGGGCAGCACCCGCACCACCTTGCCTTTATAGATATTGCCGACAGGCCCGCGGCTAAGGGTGCGCTCAATACTGACTTCCTGCAGTACGCCGTTTTCCACGAATGCTACCCGCGACTCCATCGGCGTGATATTGACCAGAATTTCCGTGCTCATGTCTCCCTCCACCAGGCAATATCAAAGGCCTGGAGCAACTGACAGGTCTCTGCCAGCGGCAAACCCACAACACTGGAATAACTGCCCTGAATCCCTGTCACAAAAACCCCGCCAAGCCCCTGTATGGCGTAACCGCCGGCCTTGTCTGCCGGCTCGCCGGTCTGCCAGTAACGTTCACACTCTGCCACTGACAGAGGCCGGAAGGTGACCTGCGTTTCGGCACAACGCAACAACTGCCGCTCGCCTGCCACCATCGCGACAGCAGACAGTACACGATGCGTTGTACCCGACAGGCGATGCAGCATGGACAAGGCCTGCTCGCGGTCTGCGGGTTTACCAAAGATATCCGGACCAGCCACCACCGCCGTATCGGCGCCCAGCACCGGCACATTGGACAATGGGCTGGCAAACCAACCCGCGCGGGCTTTTTGCAGCGCAATTCGCTGCACATATTCAACCGCTGGCTCACCGGGAAGAACGGATTCATCCACATTGACCGGTGCAACGAGAAACCGACAACCGATCTGACGCAACAGGTCAGCGCGCCGGGGAGAGGCGGAGGCAAGCACAAAATCAGCCTGTAATTGCATAGTCAAATAGCCGGTCGCAACAGGTTCCCCAGGGCAATAGTGTCAGGGGCCGGGAGAAATTTCTTCCTCGCCCCAGCGGGTCCAGTGCAGACGACTCAACCCGATCGCCAGCACCGGCCAGAACAGCATGGAAGACAATGCCGGGGCAAGCCGCACCGCTCCGTGCCAATCGGCACGGAGCAACAGGGTAAGGGCATACCCCAGGCACTGGCTCAAGGCCACCAATAGCAGTACCAGTATGGACTGATGCACCAGCCTGAAATGTCGCATGCGTTGCTGCAACAGCAACAGAATACAGGCGCAGACGGCAAACACCAGCGCATGTCGACCAATCAGGTCACCAATGACAAAGTCCAGCGCCAGCCCGCACAGCCAGGCAAAACCGATCCCGTGCAGGAGCGGACGACGAAACAACCAGTAACAGACTGTCAGCAGAACAAACTGGGGCCGCCAGTGAGCGGCAGCAGCGGAGAGAGGCAACATCTGCAGCAGGATCGCAACCAGTACGGTCAGAGCGCTCCAGACATAAATTGACGGGCTATCTTGAACCATCCTGATCCTCCCCCAGCGTCTCAATAGCGGAAAACACCAGCAGCAGATGCCGGCTGCGGTCAATTTTTGCCGAGGGCGTCAACGTCACCTCCAGATAAGCCTGGCCCGGCAACACCCTTACCGAAGTGACAGTTCCCACCGGATAACCGGACGGGAAACGCCCCCCCAACCCGGAACTGACCAACTGATCGCCTTCCTCTATATCCGTACTGTTGGCCACGTAGCGAAGAGACAGTGTGCGGAAATCACTCGTCCCTTCAGCAATGGAGCGCACGCCGTTGCGCAACACCTGCACGGGCAGTGCGTGGGCGCTGTCAGTGATCAGCAAGACCTTGCTGCTGCTGCGGTAAACCTCAATCACCTGGCCCATCAGACCATCGGCATCGAGCACCGGCTGCCCCACGTAGACATCGTGATCTTCGCCACGGTCGATAAGAATGGTATGACGGGTCG
>CATLZI010000232.1 GCA_950063125.1 uncultured Porticoccus sp.
CTTTCGGAATATGCTGACTGTCTATTGCTTATCGATGCAAATAACCTTTACGTTAACGAAATAAATCATGGGAGCTCCGCTTTGGCAGAGATTAAAAAAATCCCTCCAAAGCGCGTAGCAGAGATTCATCTGGCAGGTTCCCCAACAGGAGGTGCCGGGATTGCGATCGATACCCATAGTGAACGCATAAACGATACCGTCTGGAGACTTTATCAAGCGATGCTTTCGGCATGGGGGCCTAGACCAACATTGATTGAGTGGGACAACGATATACCCTCTTGGGACACGCTGTATTCAGAATATAGCAAAGCAAAAAATTATCTTGATAAATCCAACAGTAATAGCGGTGATTAGATGCCTTTAGAGAACATACACCATGGCTATCTATCGCTAATTAAAAATGGCTCGTCACAAGAAATCCGAGCCGTAGCAAACGACACTGCAGCGGGAACGCTGACGGAAGCCGTTTCAATCTATACCAATAATACCAAAGAACGATTGGTTGCAACGTTGGAGGCCGCGTTTCCCGTATGCAAACAAGTTGTGGGTAACGATTGTTTTAGGGCTATGGCTGAAGAATATGCCTTGCGGCACCCCTCCGAAGACAAATCGCTCTATTATTATGGCGCCAAATTCAGTGAATTTACCGATCTTATCATCAAGACAAATGATGAGTTTTACAATGTAGCGTATCTACCGGATCTTGCGCTTTTCGAGTGGAAAATGCACCTAAGCTTTTTTCAGAAAGACAGAAAGGATTTTGATTTCGGTAGATTCGCTAATCTGGAAAAATCTCAGCTCAGCAAAATCGTGTTTACCTTATCGCCGGACATATACCTGTTAGAGACGGAGTTCCCGGTCGCAATAATTTGGGAGCTTCATGAAATTAATGAACCTTTCAAAAAAGCTATTATCGAAAAAGGCAAGGGATACTACTTGATTGAGCGCCCACTGTATAAACCAACCTTTACGCATCTTAAGCGGCATGAGTTCGATGCATTAACCAAAATTGAAGAAGGTTTTACGTTTGAAAACCTTATTCTTTCGTTTAGTGATTTTGAAGCTCTGGCAACCGAATTTATCAAGAATGGCTGGGTAAATGGTTTTAAAAACGGATCAGAAACTAGGTGAGTCACGAAACAGTGCAGATTCCAATACATTTACGATGTATTCCAAAGGATACACCAGCGGCTATTCGTCGAATGGGCTTTAATCGCTCGAAGCAGCAGTAGCTCGGTGGGCAATTTGAGCCCCTTACCAGCTTTAAAATCCCTCGAAGAGGTGACCATATTATGAGTAGATCCAAAGCAAAAAAACACAACGTAATCAGACAAAATATACACTGGATAATGTTGGCGATATTTTTTGGTGCTGCCCTCTTGCTAACTGTAGCAGCATACAATCCCGTTATTATTGAGCCAGACGAGGGAGAAATTCTTGTATACAAGCGGGCTAATTGTGGGTGTTGTCAAAAGTGGGTTGAGTATCTGGAAGAAAATGGATTTAAAGTGAAAGTGAACACTGTCGCCAGTACCGCACCTATCCAAAACGCCTTGAATATACCTGTGAGCGTAAGGTCCTGTCATACAGCACTAATAGATGATTTCTGGGTGGAGGGACATGTTCCCGCGAAAAATATAGAGACGTTAATTGAGGAAGCGCACAAGGAAGTCGCAGGGATAGCGGTTCCAGGAATGCCCCCGGGTTCTCCCGGAATGGAATCTGACAATCCACAACCCTATGATGTTCTTATGGTTCAAAATAGTGGTGAAGTCTCCGTAATGAGTCCGTAAAAAGTAGATCAGAATGGCTAGGGAAGGTCTGCACAACCTCTCCCTTTTATAAAATATCGCCAAATTTCCGCGTCAACGGCGTAAAACGCAGCAATCCTCAGTTCATCTCAGCCTGTAGGCAGCCATTTGGCTGACTACAGGCGTACCTACCCTATGAGGGCAGGTATTTCTCCGCTCTCAGCAGGTTGGTAAACGCTGATAACACATACAGGCGGTTGGTGTTTTTCGCCAGCCCACGGTAGCGAACCTTCGTATAGCCAAACTGTTGCTTGATCGTCCGGAACGGATGCTCAACCTTGGCGCGAACGCTGGCCTTTATCCCCTCCAGCATTTCCTGCAGCTGATCAGCCAGATTGCTCCGGGTGCCGGGGCGTAGCGCGATACGCCAATCGACATCCCGATCTTTAAATGCGTCTCGCTTATGGATGCCGGTATAACCCGCGTCACCCCAGACCCGCTGCTCTTCTCCATGAAGAAGCTGATCTGCCGCAGTGAGATCATGCACATTCGCAGCTGTGGTCTCGATGCTGTGAATCAAGCCGTCCCGGTCATCCACGCCAATATGCATCTTCATGCCAAAGTGCCACTCATTGCCTTTCTTGGTCTGGTGCATTTCCGGGTCTCGCTCGCCATCCTGATTCTTGGTTGAGCTGGGCGCGGCGATAATCGTGGCATCAACAATGGTGCCTTCACGCATCATCAAACCCTGCTGACGCAACTGGGCGCTCACGGTATCGAAGATCACTTCGCCCAATTTGTGGCGCTCTAAAAAATGACGGAAGCGGAGGATAGTACTTTCATCTGGTAGCCGATCAGACAAGCGTAGCCCTGCAAAGCGGCGCATGGACTCAATCTCGTACAGGGCATCCTCCATCGCCGGATCGCTGAGGTTGTAGAACAATTGCAGGCAGTGCACCCGAAGCATAATGGGGAGCGGATACGGCGGGTTTCCATTCTCACCTTTGGGGTAGTGCTTGCGGAGCTTCTTCTCTAGCTTGGCCCAGGGAATCAGACTATCCATTTTTTCCAAGAACAGCTCACGCCGCGTTTTACGCTTTTTGTTCTGGTATTCGGCTTCGGCAAAGGTAAGCTGGCTCATGCAGTAGTCCGGTTGAAATGGGTGTTCGCAGGATTATCTCAAATTCTGGAGGTTGTGCAGACCTTCCCTAATCACGTTCTCGTTGATGCGCTAAAAAAATAATATGCGGGAAAATTAATGACTAATTTTCCGCGATCTTGAAGGACCGGCAAGATGAATAATATAAGAGGCCGAATTGCAATGGCGGTGCTTGAGCACCGAATAATTGCTTCGATATTGTTTCTCGCAATAACCCTGTTCTTTGCCGCCGCTTTGAAAAATGTTCGTTTAGAAACCATTTTTTCAGACCTGCTTCCCAAGGACGATCCGTTTATTCATGTTTTTAAGGACCATCCGAATTTCGGTAATCCACTAACATTCACCTTGATGGTGAAGAATAAAAACGGCGATATATTTAGCCAGGAATTTCAACAAACCCTTCAAGAGATCACCGACGAGGTTTTTTATATAAACGGCGTCGATCGCGGCGGCCTTCAGTCTTTGTGGACGCCTAACGTCCGCTGGCTGGAGGTGACCGAAGAGGGCTTTGTCGGCGGCGCAGTTATTCCAGACGATTACGACGGTTCGCCTCAGGCTTTGGAAAAGCTTCGCGCTAACACACTTAAGTCGGGCCAGATCGGTCGCTTGGTGGCCAACAATTTCCGCTCCACCATTATTGTGGCGCCGCTGGTTGAGCGCGACCCGAAGACGGGCGAGCGCCTTGACTACCAGCAACTATCGGCTGACCTTGAAGCGCTGGTGCGCGACAAATATCAGACAGAAGACCTGCGTATCCACATTACCGGTTTTGCCAAACTGGTGGGGGACCTGATCGACGGGGCGTCACTGGTAGGGACCTTCTTCGCGGTTGCCTTTGTGATCACCGCAGTGATGCTGTTTTTGTACAGTCGCTGCCATTGGAGCACGTTTGCCGCGTTGCTGTGTTCAACGGTTGCGGTGGTCTGGCAGCTGGGACTGTTGCCCATTATGGGCCTGGGCTTAGACCCCTATTCGA
>CATLZI010000233.1 GCA_950063125.1 uncultured Porticoccus sp.
CCTCACCACAGAACTGATGACCCAGGGAAATAGCTGCTATTACCGGGACCCATCCCTTACGCCTCACATGGCAACCGAAGCGATTGATCCTGCCTTTATCGAGCAGGTACAAGCCATGCTCAGGGAACTGGCAGAAGATAAAACGTTGTTGGGCGACTGGTTTGCCCGCTACATGACCGCACCGAAGTACCCGGAATTGATCGATGAAGCGGACGTTGATCGACGCGCCACGATTGATGGCAAGCGTTATTTAAACGGCGAACAGGTCGATAAGTAGCTCACCACCTTCGGCTTGCTGACGATCACCTGTCAATTACTTGTCGATAGCAACGCCACCGCCGGGCCAACGGGTATCGGTCACGCCCGAACGACGACCACCCTGTTCGGCAATAGCCTGAACTTTGCCCAGCACTCGGGTGTGAGGAGATGTTTCATGCCCCATTTCCTCGAGTATTCGGATAGTATCGGGGCTAATACCTCGCTCAAACACAACCTGGTCAGGCAACCATTGGTGATGAATGCGGGGCACCGCAGCAGCTTCGGCAACATTCATATCGAAATCGAGGTGATTGAGAATATGCTGCAGTACCACCGTAATAATGGTGCTGCCCCCCGGGCTGCCCGTTGCCATAACCGGTTTTCCGTCCTGGAATACTATCGTCGGTGTCATGGAAGACAGGGGCCGTTTTCCCGGACCGATAGCATTGGCGTCTTCACCGGTTAGCCCGTAGGCATTGGGAACCCCGGCCTTTGCCGAGAAATCATCCATTTCATTGTTGAGCAGGAACCCGCCGCCCGTCACAGCAATACCACTGCCGTATGAAAAATTCAGTGTATAGGTATTGCTCACCACATTACCCTGCTCGTCCCATACGGCAAAATGGGTCGTTTGGGGACTCTCTTCAGGCACAACCAGATGTGGCTGGACATCCTCCGACCGACTGGCCCTGTTCAGGTCAATGCCCTTGCGCAATTGCGCTGCGTATTGCTTGTCAATAAGCCGGTCTACTGGAACCGGATAGTGGTCCGGATCACCAAGGTGCCTGCTGCGGTCAGCATAGGCGCGCCGCATGGACTCTATCAGGCGGTGCAGGTAAGTGGCGCTATTGTGGCCATGGGAAACCAGATCCCATGCCTCCAGTATATTGAGCATCTGTATAAGATGAATGCCACCGGAGGATGGGGGCGGCATGGAATCAATTCGATAACCACGATAGGTTCCAGATACAGGCCTGCGCTCAACAACCCGATATTTAATCAAATCACGGACTGTAATCAGACCATTCCCCCTCGCCATCTCATCCGTAATCAGTTTGGCAACCGGGCCGCGATAAAACCCATCGGCACCTCTGGTGGCGATAAGCTCCAGCGTGGTAGCGAGATCAGCCTGGCGCCATAGGCTGCCGACCTTTAACGGCTTACCATCTGCGCGAAAAAAATAGCGGGAAGATGCCGGATTAGACTGCAATCGAGGTGCAGCCTTCTTAAGTGAGGCGGCCAGCTCATGGTTAACAACAAAACCCTTTCTGGCCAGTGCGATGGCCGGCGCCATCACTTTCGACAAACTCATCGTGCCGTAGCGCTCAAGGGCATGAACCAGGCCGGCCACTGTTCCGGGGACACCGGCAGCCTGATGGCTGAATCGGGAGAGGGATTTATCAACTTCCCCGTTGCGGTCGAGAAACTGATCCTGTTGGGCCGCAGCCGGAGCCATTTCGCGATAATCGATAGCCAGTGTTTTATCTTTCTCGGCCAGATAGACCATCATAAACCCACCGCCACCGAGATTGCCGGCCTGGGGCAGCGTAACGGCCAGCGCAAAGCCGGTGGCGACGGCTGCATCCACTGCATTACCTCCCCGCTTCAAAATGTCAGCGCCCACCTGACTGGCCAGATACTCCTGGGATACGACCATGCCGCTATCAGAATAAACCGGATGAAAACGGTCGTCGTATTCAAAAATTACCGGTGCATCGTCGGCATAAAGCATCGCCGGCAATAACATCGCCACTAGTATCAACCTTAAGCTTAAAGCACCCACATTTATTCCTTGTTGTCTTCCAGTACTGATCTTAGCGTAACATCCACCACTGTTTATATGGCCATCCCACAGCTAAGATAAGCAAAAAGAGGGGGGTGCTCTGTGGAAACCGTTGATTTTTTTCCTATTGACGTTGAACAAACCAGTTGGCAAAACTCAAATGTGCAGCTCGAGGCGATACGCTATCAAGTGTTCGTCGAAGAGCAGCATGTACCCATTGAAGAAGAGATTGATGAGCACGATCCAGTGGCCATACACTGGCTCGCGTTTGGGCCTGGCGATATTCCTATGGCGACAGCCAGGATGCTGCCAGATGGCCAGATTGGCAGAATGGCTGTATTAAAGGACTATCGGCAGCTGGGTGTCGGGTCTGCACTGATGCGAAAAATAATCAAATATGCCGTCCGGGAGGGGCAACAGGAACTGATGCTGAATGCACAGATCAAGGCATTACCTTTTTACGAGGGCTTCGGTTTTACTTCACAGGGCGAAACTTTTCTTGATGCAGGTATCCCACACAGAAAAATGGTACTGGACCTGCACCAATACACAGATCACACACCAAAACCGGTTCTGAAAGAAATTGCCGAAGAAGATCGCCAGAGAATTTCCGTTGAGGGTCTGGATCAATTCCGTGAGCAGGCGGTAGTACTGGTGCAACGGGCCCATCGGGAGATTCGTATTTTCTCAGAGCGACTGGAAGCGGCCATCTACAGCAATACCGGGTTTTGCGATGCCATTTACACATTTGCCACCAGCCACCCGCAGGCCAGGGTGAACATACTGGTCAGGGATTTTTATCAAATCAGACACCAAACCAACCAGCTCAAGGAACTCTGTCACCGCCTGCCCAGCCGCATCCAGATGCGAAAATTCAATTCACTGGAACCCTGCCTGCACCGTGAATTTTTATTGATCGACAAGAGCGGCATACTCTACAAACAAGAGCCTGAACGGTTTATCGGTTATGCCGTGTCATATGCCCCACTGGAAGCGATTGAACTTGTTGAAGAGTTTGACAACCATTGGGAGCAGGGAGAAGTGGACCCCGAGTTGCGGCGCCTGCACATTTAGGGCGAGACTGCCATTTTTAAACCGACCACAAAAAAGTGCCGGTGTCAAGCCTTTCGTAAAAACCACGAAGGGCTTGAAACGGCATATGGGACAGTAGGTTAGCTCTTTTCGACGCCGCTTTGCAGAGGTGCGGCTTGTTGGGCTAGGAGCCACATAAGAGCGTCGGGAGAGCAAGCCGCGTCACACTGAGTCGTGCTCGAATGCCGATGACCGGCGGGGGCTTGCGTATCATCATAGCCCAAGAGGTTCGGCGGCATCCAGAATGAAGAACGCGCAGCCTCGGGCTGCGCGTTCGATGGAGGCAGTCCAATGGTGTGCGCCGCCGCCATCAGGTTGGCTTTGGCGGCGTGCTCCGGGCCGCTGTGCCCTTCCTGAATCCCCGATCCCCGGCCATGAACGCCTCCAGCATGTGCGGGATCAACTTCTCTGCATCAACTGCTTCGCCATACGCCTGAGCGTGTAGCGCGGCGTAGCGTTCAAGGTCGGCTTTCAGCCCGGCCGGGCAGGCGAAGGTCAGTTTGACGCTCTCGGTCTTGGGCAGTGGTCCAAGCCGCAGCTTCTTGATCGTGCTCATTGCGAAGCTCCCCGATTGAAGAACAGCGGCTGGTACGGCCGCAGCACCAGATCCCGGTTGACGATGATCCGCACCGACAAGCCGGGTCGCGTGGTCAACGTCGGCTGAATGTTCATGTTGCGCCGGGTGATCTC
>CATLZI010000234.1 GCA_950063125.1 uncultured Porticoccus sp.
CGCATCGGCGCAGCCCTGGGATTCGATGAACAGGGTGCGATCAGAAGGATTCAGTGGCAGGTTAAAGGTGACCTGTTCATAGTAAACGGTCAGCTCTCTTTCATAGTACTCGTCATAGATCTGTTTCCCCACCGGAAAGTCTGGCTTGGCCGCAACTGGCTGCCAATTGCGGTCAAGCAACTGAAAGCGATGTTGGTAGAGGTAATAGCCAGGCGCAATTTGCCAGTCCAGTGACAGTTGCCCTCCCTCTGCGGACACCTCCAACTGATAGGCCTCTTCAATGGGCAGGAAGGTGGCATCGGCGCCCAGCAGGTTGGCTGAGGATGACGAGGGAAAGATCTGCTCTGCACTGGCGAAGCAGGCGACGAGCAACAGCAAAACTGTAAGGAAACTGGGGAGCCGTTGATGCATTCAGACTTCTCTGTAATGTTGCGGTCGTTTGTCGTGGCCTGTGAACCCGGATTGAATCACCGCCGTCGAGCCAGTATCAAAAATGCTCTCCGGCAGTGAGCAGTCGTTAGTATGCAGACCTTGAGACAGGCATTTGCGGAATCAGTTCGTATTGTACGGAGCCGGTGAGATAGAGGCGAGTCATTTGCCGGCACCAATGGCAGTGTTATAGTCGTCACCCTGAGCAGGAGAGAACGACTTGTCATTTTTGAAACGTTATTTTGTTATTTTTCCAATACTGCTAATGACCCAGGTCAATGCCGGAGAGCTGTTGGTGAGTGAAGCCTATATCCGCGGATTGCCTCCGGGACAGACGGTTACAGCGGCCTTTATGACAATCCGGAACGGCTACGATCATGACTGCCGCCTGTTGGGCGCTGCCTCGCCGGTTGCCAGTCGTGCTGAACTTCACCAGCACAGTCACCAGGGCGGTGTCATGTCCATGCGCCGGGTTCCGGGGTTGAGCATTCCCGCCGGTAGCCAGGTGAACCTGAAACCCGGCGGTTACCATCTGATGCTGTTTGGTCTGCAGACGCCTCTGGTGGATGGAGAGGCGTATTCCCTCAGCTTGTTGTTTGAAAACTGCCCTGACGTTCAACTCAACGTTCCTGTGCGCGATGTATTACGAGAAGGTGGTGGCCGATGAAGATGAGCGACAAGATCAAGTCATGGCGCAATGGCGTTGCAGATGATGCCCGGGAGCCTCGTGCCGAGGCCTCTGCAGCCGGTTTCCCCTGGTGGCGTACGGCCCTGTGGTTGGTGGGCGTATATCTGTTGCTGGTCTTCCTGATCGGATGGTATTGGACAGAAGAGCCGCCATTATTTGATGTCAGTGACAACGCTGCCCAGCGTGCTGAACGCCAGGTGTCGGGTAGTACCGCCACGGCCACCCTGATTACGGTAATTGAAACTCTGCTGGAAAAGCGCGGCGGGTATTTGAGCAATGATATTGCGCCGCCCGGGATCTGGCTGGATAACCTGCCGAACTGGGAGTACGGGGTCATTATTCAGGTGCGTGACTTCAGTAAAGCCATGCGTGAGGCATTCAGCCGATCGCGTTCCCAGTCTACTGAGGACGGAGATCTGGCATTGGCAGAACCACGTCTGAACTTCGATCATCACAGCTGGGTATTGCCTGCGACGGAGTCGGAGTACCGGGCCGGAATCCGCTACCTCGAAAGCTATCTCGCACGGCTGGCTGACGACAATACCGGAGCGAGGTTCTACCCGCGCGCCGACAGTCTGCGCTACTGGCTGGGTACCGTTGAAACCCGCCTGGGGAGCCTCTCGCAAAGACTCAGTGCGAGTGTCGGCCAACGGCGAATCAATATGGATCAGATAGAAGTGGACAGGCAAGACACCCCAGGCCAGACTTTTGAGGTCAACGTTAAAACGCCCTGGCTGGAATTGGATGACGTTTTTTATGAGGCAAGAGGCACCACTTGGGCGCTGGTTCATCTGCTCAAAGCGGTCGAGGTGGAGTTCGATGAGGTCTTGCGCAAGAAAAATGCCAGGGTCGGGTTGCAGCAGATTATTCGTGAGCTGGAATCGAGCCAGGAGCCGGTCTATAGCCCGATGGTGCTGAATGGTGGTGGGTTTGGCCTGGTGGCCAATCATTCGCTGGTGATGGCGTCCTACGTCAGCCGGGCAAATGCTTCGATTATCGACTTGCGAGACCTGCTTGATCAGGGTTGATCGCGCTGTTTTGAACAACAGCGTCAGAAGTGACTATGGTGCCTGCGACCTATGAGTGTTGATATTCAGTCTGAGTTCAGGCGAGATGCGCTGTTTGATCGCAGTCTGGAGAATGTGTTGCTCAACACCCAAACCCTGGGCGTGTTGTTGCTGGACAGTCGTCTGGTGATCAGATACTGGAATCAATGGCTGGGGGAGTGGACCGGTATGTCGCCGGCAGACGTAGCCCAGCGCGCTTTTGACTCGCTGTTCCCGGCACTGGTTGGCAGTCCGTTTGCCCGGGCGATAGATGAGGCTCTGTTTCAGGGTGTCGATACCCATTGGAGTCAGCGGGAGAACCCGGATTTTCTCGATTCCACCGACTCGATCATGGCGGGCAATCGTCGCGAGTTGCCCTTGCATCGCGTGAGTTTTACGCCACTGGAATTACCCGATGTCGGGCACTGTTGCCTGGTTCAGATAGACGAAGCGCCATTTGACGCAACGCTGGATAAGGCAGTGCTCAAAAAGGAGCCTCAGCGGACGCCGGCTTCAGCCGGTCAACGCTTTTCCGCCTACCTGGACACCGACCAGGTGCCCCTGCTGTTGCTGGACAGCCACCATCTGATTCTGGATGGGAACGAACCACTGGAAACCCTGTTTGGTTACAGTGTCGGGCAACTAAAAAACAGACCGTTGCGGGTATTGTTGC
The DNA here is from genome assembly GCA_950063125.1 of uncultured Porticoccus sp. Classification (GTDB taxonomy): domain Bacteria; phylum Pseudomonadota; class Gammaproteobacteria; order Pseudomonadales; family Porticoccaceae; genus Porticoccus. The sequence continues at coordinate 2,837 of CATLZI010000234.1, forward strand.
CGACCATTAATGCCGAGCTTGCCGATGATATCAAGGTAGTGCTGGAGGGCAGGGACGAAAGGGAGCAGGGGGCTGCCCTGGAAGGGGCTACTGCGGACGGTGAAAACCTGGTGCTCAGGGTGAGCTGTTTTCCCTCCGTCACCCACCGCGATTGCCACGTTTTGCTGTTTCAGGATATTACACTTCAGTCGGCCAACCTCGAGGCCCTGTTTCATCAGCGCAAATTAATCAATACGGTATTCAGTCAGGTGGTGGACGGCATTTTGTTGACCGACCGGCATGGCCTTGTGGAACACCTCAACCCCATTGGCATGGAACTGCTGGGTATCAATGATCCCCAGCCCAACCGTTATATTGATGATCTGATGACCTTGCTCAGTGAGTCCGGTGAACCGGTGGAATCTCCCTGCCGATCGGCCCTGACCCGCGGCAAGCCCGTCTCTGTTGTCGATAACGCAATGTTGTCTGTGCCGGGCCAACAACCTTTTCCAGTGGTGGCCACAGCGACACCACTGCGCAACCGGCTCAATCAGGTAACTGGTACCGTATTGGTGTTTCGCTCTGTCAGTGAAGCGCGACGGATCTCGACCCGCCTTACTTGGCAGGCGACTCACGACCCTCTCACTCAGTTGGCCAACCGTCGCCATCTGGAGAATGAGATCCTGCGGTCCATTGATGTGGCGCACTCAGACGACAGTACCCATACCCTGTTGTACATCGACCTCTATAATTTCTCCGTCATCAATGACACCTGTGGTCACAATGCCGGGGATGAGTTGCTCTGCCAATTTGCCAGGTTACTGGAAAAGCAGGCCGAAAGCAGGGATGTGGTGGCGAGAATTGGCAACGACGAATTCGCACTATTGCTGAATGATCGCACGGTAGAAGAGAGCCGTGAGGTCGCAGAGCAGCTCCTCTGGCAGATCAAGGCGTTCAGTTTTCCTTGGGAGGAGCGGCGCCTGAAGATAGGTGCCAGCATTGGT
>CATLZI010000235.1 GCA_950063125.1 uncultured Porticoccus sp.
CCAATCGTTCCAGGTTAACTTTATTGCGGCCCCGAGCCTGACCGGTGAACACACAAAACCTCGGCTGACATGCGGCTATTTCCGCCAACACCGCCTCGCGCAGATCAGAGGTGCTCAGTGGCAGGACGGCAAAGTGAAGCCGTGAGCGAAGAGACAACCATGGCTGCGGCAAGTCATCCCGCAGAGAAGACACCAGTGCTGCCGAGGCATTGACTTTATCGTGACCGGCATCGAAACCTGTGACCAGTATCGACATGGCAATAAACCTGCAACTCCGTTCCGCGACGTGGGGTTACTGTTGCTCGTCGGGGATAAACAGGAGCGCATCGGAGTTGATGCAATAGCGCAACCCGGTGGGTTTTGGGCCATCCTGAAACACATGCCCAAGGTGTTCGCCACAGGCAGATAGCACTTCAACGCGCTTGCCCATCCATGACCAGTCATCCTCAAGCACAATATTGTCCAGCTTGTGTGATTTCCAGAAACTGGGCCAGCCAGTCTGGGAATCGTACTTGTGATCGGAGCGGAAAACAGGGATGCGACAACCCGCCGTCACATAGGTACCCTTTTGCTTGTTCTCCAGTAAAGCACCGGTATAGGGACGCTCGGTACCTTTCTTCCATAGGATCCTATACTGCGCCGGCGTCAGTATTTTTTGCCAGACTGCCTTGGGGATGGTGTCCATATCTCGCCCCTCCTGAATCAACTGACGGGCTTGCTCAACACTCATTTCTGCGGCGGAAACCGTCAGGGGGAGAGCGATCAAAAATGCCATCAATGCGCTTAAACCCATATTTTTCATGATACAGCCTGTGGTTTTTAGGATGAGGTTTTGACCACATCGAAACGCCGGTGTTCATGAAGCGGCATGTTTTTTCGCAACTTGTTCAGATAAGCCAGATCCACATCTGCCACAACCACCCCCGGCCCTGCATCCAGTTCCGCCAAGACCTGTCCCCAGGGATCCACCAGAGCGGAGCCTCCCCAGGTCGGCCGTTTCTCATGAAACCGATCCCCCAGATTGGCACCGACCACATAACAGAGATTCTCCACCGCCCTGGCGCGCAACAGTAACTGCCAGTGCGCCTCACCCGTCGCCGCTGTAAAAGCCGAGGGAACCAACAGAATTTCCGCTCCCCGGGCCGACAGATAACGGTACAGTTCCGGAAAACGGAGATCGTAACAGACCGTCAATCCCAGCTTGCCAAAGGGGCTGTCCACCACCACCGGTTCGCTGCCGTGACGGTAGTCGTCGGACTCGCAGTAACGTCCCTGACTATCGCCCACCTGCACATCGAACAGATGGATCTTCTGATAACTCGCCACTTCACTGCCATGCGCATCCACCACAAAGCACATTGCCGCCGCACGCTGATCGGCTGACTGGGCAACCGGAATGGTTCCACCAACAATCCAGACCTGATGATGTTTTGCCTGCTCCGCCAGAAACTGTCTGGCCGGACCACTGGCATCCTGCTCATCACGGGCAATCGCCGGCAGATCCCGACACCCCTGATAGGCAAAATATTCCGGCAGCACCAACAGCTTTGCCCCCTGTTGGGCAGCCTGCTCTATCAGGGTCGCTGCCTGCTGTAAGTTACCCTGTAAACTGCCCTGATTGGTCATCTGCATGGCGGCAACACGACTCATTTTGCGCCCCCCTTGTCACTGAATATTTTTTGCACCTTGACCGAAGGATCATCCCACGGTCCAGTAATTCGATAGCTGATACTGGACAGCTTGTCCACCTGCTTTTCAAATAACTTACTGGTGATATAAACCCCGGCGGCGGCGGGCAATCCACCAATCAATGCCGCCACCCAGGGCAGATTGGTGCCCACCGGTAATGTGGTGACCAGCGACGCATCAATTTGCTCGGCAATCAGGTCGGCACTACCGGCCATCTTGATCCGACCGGAAGGCATTTTGACCAGCAGCGGCGGATCAAACTGCATGGTGCCCTCATTAAAGACCAGGCCACCCTGCAGCTCATCAAAACTCATGCCTTTTTCAAACAGATCCGAAAAATCCAGCTGCAGACGACGCAACCAGTTGTTGAAGTTGAACAACCCCACCAACCGGATTAAGGCATTCGCCGTGCCGGAGGGCGATTTGTAAAAGCGGCCGTTCTCCAGTTGCAGCGACATGGCACCGGTCATCGTGGAGGGCGATATTTCCCAGGGTTGACCGAGCCAGCTCAGATCGGCAAAGAAGCGTCCAGCCTCGCTGTCCAGCGCCGGGGGGATACCCCAGTTCTCCATGACCTGGCCCACATCATCGACACTGAACAGACCATCAAATTGGGTGGCGTAGATGCCATTTTTCAATGTCCAGAGTACCGAGGTATCGTAATCCTTGCCCCCCAACTGCAGGCCCAGCAGATTGGCATCGAGTGAGGAAATCAATACACCATCTGGCTGTGGCTCCGTCCTGAAGCTGACCCGCCCGAACGTCCGCTCCCCCATGGCAAATTTTTTGATGGATAACTGCATCAGCGGGAACAATGCCGGATCCAGGCTACTGCCTCCATCCCCACCCGCTTCCTGTCCGGACACGGGGGACGGGGCCGGCAGGGACAGCCATTCCAGATCCAGCAGAATCGGTGACGACGGGGTACCGGGAATCAGCGCCTGGCCGGCAGCCTGTTTACTGTCGAGCACCACCTGCCAATCGCCCTCGTGAAACCGCCCACTGCCCACCGCACTATCCACCGTCAACCCGGCCACCTCCAGTTCTTCAACGCGTGCATCAAACATCATCGTCAAGGCTGTCGGAGCACTGACGTTATTACTGGTGAGTTCGTTGAAATAGGGCTGCCACTCGGTCAGGGAAAAACGGTCCAGCTTACCGGTAATACGGAACTGGCCAAGGCCGGGCAATTCTGCCTCGTCGTCTCGAATGGCCAGCAGGCCACGCGACAACACACCATCTTTCTGTTGCAGATGTGCACGGAGGTGGCCGTCGGCCTCAATACGAAGATCCAGTTCCTTTGCCAGCGTAACATCCACCTGAATATCCTTCACAGAGGCCCGGGTTTTACCGGCAGGTGCAGGCAAATTGATCTCGACACCCTCCAACCGACTGTTGACCTGCAACCTGATGGAACTTCCGTCGTCCTCAAGGGGCAACCGGATTTTCGCCTCAACTGGCGTCTTCCCCTGTAAAATCCGCGTCGATGACAGATTGATAAACCGGGCCAGCGCTGGCATGGCGAGCAGCCCCTCTACATCCAGAAGCAGGTCATCTTCACCAGTGGAGAGATTGGCAACCACCGATTCACCCCAGAATTTACCCGTCAACCCTTCGCCGTATAACCCCTTGCCATCCCGATAAGCGAGCGTGCCCTGCAGTTGCTCGAAGGCGATGCCACTGTCCGGCAGGGCCAGGCCACTGTTCTGCAAAGTGGCGTCAACGGTATAAGAGCCCTCGGCGTTGTTGCCCGCGAGAGGAATCGTCAGGTCAATTGCCACCTCGCTCTGACCGGTAATTTTCCAACCAGCCAGACCATCCACCCGACCCCGCAACGGCGACTGGGCCAGCACCGCAACGGCATCGCCGGTTGTCCCGCTGATATCGGCCTTGATCTGCAATTGCTGCCCCTGGGCGAATGGTATCGGTCGCAACTGCACGACACCGCGCCGGATGGCCATTTTGCCGATACCGGCTGACCGAATCTCCGCATCCAGATCGCCGTTATCCAAAGTGATCACCGAATCCAACTGCTCCAGCGGCAACCAGTCGGGTTGGAATTGCAGCCTGCCATTTTCAGTCTTTAAATACAGCTGGATGGAGCGAGTGCCCGAGCCGCCATTC
>CATLZI010000236.1 GCA_950063125.1 uncultured Porticoccus sp.
CCCCCCAGCCCCTCGGCACCGCCCATGTCTTGAGCACCCACATCGGGACGAAACATCGGGGCACAACCCAAGTGTGTACACAGGCCCACCAGAACCAGGTACTCGCCCTTAATGGCACGGTGCTCGGCGTCCACGTAGGCAGGCTGATCGGATGCCTCGGACGACGGGTCCCTGAGCTCTTCACGTCCCTTGAGGTTATCGAGCGCCTCCTGGGTGCGGCGAACAATGTATACCGGTTTACCACGCCACTCGACGGTCACCATCTGACCGGGTTCGATTTTTGAAATATTGGCTTTCACCGGAGCACCAGCGGCTTTTGCCTTGGCACTTGGATTCCAGGAACCCACAAAAGGAACAACCGCTCCCACGACCCCAGCGGCACCCACCACGCAAGTGGCCCCCGTCAGGAAACGTCTCCGCCCCTGATTAATACCGTCATTGCTCATGACGCACTCCCGTTAGCAGCAAAGGTTGGCAAATTTTATCTGTGCAAAATGGCGAGCAATAGTAAAGAAAACCACTTTTTATTACAAGACAAAACCCTATATAAAGTAGGTAATAGTCTGTTTTAAAACATAAAAAAACCCGGCTGTATACAGCCGGGTTTTCGATGAACAAAGCGATCGATCAACGTTTGGAGAACTGGGGGCGCTTGCGGGCCTTGCGCAGGCCGACTTTTTTACGCTCCACTTCACGTGCATCCCTGGTCAGAAAACCAGCTGTCCGAAGTTGACCCCGAAGGCCCTCGTCATATTGCAGCAGCGCACGCGCGATACCATGGCGAATAGCCCCCGCCTGACCAAAACTGCCGCCGCCAGCGACAGTAATATTGAGGTCAAATGTGGTAGCACGATCCACCAGCTCGAGTGGCTGACGCACAATCATACGCGCCACCTCACGGCCGAAATACTGATCGAGGGTGCGGTCATTGACCACGATGTTACCCGCTCCGGATTTCAGAAAGACTCTGGCGGAGGAGGTTTTACGACGGCCGGTACCGTAATATTGGGTGTCTGCCATAATTAACAATCCGTTAAATGTTCAGTTCTTGCGGCTGCTGAGCGGTGTGGGGATGCTCGGTGCCTGCGTATACTTTGAGCTTCTTGAACATGGCACGACCCAGCGGACCTTTAGGCAACATGCCTTTCACAGCCGTCTGGATAGTCCGCTCAGGAGCCTTGGCGATCAGCTTTTCAAAACTGATGGACTTCAACCCACCGATATAACCGGTGTGGTGGTGATAAATTTTGTCTCTGGCCTTATTGCCTGTCACACGCACCCGCTCAGCATTCACAACGACAATATAGTCGCCGGTATCCACATGCGGAGTGAACTCCGGCTTGTGTTTACCACGAAGGCGAGAGGCAATCTCGACAGCCAAACGACCTAATGTTTTGTCAGCCGCATCTACAACAAACCAGTCGCGCTGGACGGTTTCGGCCTTTGCACTAAATGTTTTCATTTTTTCCTGCCTGAAAGTTTCTGGCCTTCCTAAAAGGAGGCCGCATTTTACAGACCACCCCCACCCTTTTCAAGGATAATTTTGCCTAAAAAATTATTGGCCAATTAAACGGAATAGTCCCTGTCTGCAAGGCTCCGGAGACCAACCCCATCAGGGGCGGTGTGGTCGCGCCAGATACTCGTGTGACTGCATTTCGAGCAAGCGACTACGGGTTCGCTCAAACTCAAAACCCAGTCGACCTTCAGAATACAATGCGGGCAATGGCACCTCGGCGGACAGCACCAGCTTAACATTCCGGTCATAAAATTCATCTACCAGATTGATAAAACGCCGCGCCTGATCCTCGTTACTGCGCCCCATCTGCCGAACATTGGTAACCAGTACCGCATGGAATTCACGGGCCAGCTCAATATAGTCATTCTGGCTACGAGGAATACTGCATATCACATCAAAGTCAAACCAGACGACATCTTCAGCAACCGAGCGACAGGGAATACCTCGTCCTTCAATGGCAATATCCACAGACACCTGCACTTCACCACTGGCCGGCACAAGGCTGTCAAAGGCCTTTTCCATGGCTTCCTGCGCGCCATCATCCAGTGGAGCATGATACAACTCAGCCTGCTCAAGGGTACGCAATCGATAATCGACACCACCATCGACATTAACAACCTGGGTATACTCATTGAGCAGGGCGATGGCAGGTAGGAAGCGTTGCCGCTGCAGACCATTCTCATAGAGTTTATCGGGGGCAATATTGGACGTTGCCACCAATGTCACCCCACGCTGGAACAGCAATTCCAGCAGCCCTCCCAATAACATTGCATCAGCGATATCAGCAACAAAAAACTCGTCAAAGCAAATCACCCTGGCTTCAGCGGCAATGTTGTCAGCGACTTTTTCCAGCGGGTTCTTCATACCGCCCAACAGGCGCAGCTCCCGATGAACCCGGCGCATGAAACGATGGAAATGCGCACGCATTTTCTCTTCGAAGGGTAGAGATTCAAAAAAATTATCCATCAGGTAGGTTTTACCACGGCCCACACCACCCCAAAAATACAGCCCCTTGACCGGCACGGAAGGTCGGGTAGACCTAAAGTACGCCCTGAGTCGCTGAAAAATCGAGTGGTTTGCTGTCCGGGCATTCTGTTCCAATAATTTTTCATAGAGCGCCTGCAACAGAGCCACTGCCTGCTCCTGCGCAGGGTCGTAACTGAAGGAGGCCTGCAGCAAATCCTGCTGATATCGCTGCAAAGGTGTATGTGTGGGAACAGGCGCCCGAATCATATTGGCTGGTTCAATGGAAGAATGCAGAAAACAAGGCCGGGAACTTTAGCCGTGCAAAAGGATAATCGCAACCCGTTACTCACGCAGTGTGGTGACCTAATTATTCTGCAACAAGGTGAGGAAACACGAAAAGGCGTCGTCAAAAAACAGTTGCCTACAGGTACAGCTTCTTTCAGACTACACTTCAAAATCCGCTGCATATCTCTGGAGGTGGTCGCTTGGATACCCCGACTGTATTATTGATTGGCTTGCTGTGTGCGTTAGGCGGCTTGGTTGTTGGCCTACTGACCGGGCGAACCCTTCACCCCGGGGAGCAAGAACGCAAAGCCACCGAGCACAAACTCAAGGAAGCACAGGAACGGCTCCAGGATTACGAACACGAGGTAACCGAGCATTTCATCAAAACCTCCGAGCTATTCAACAACCTGTCACACAGCTACCGCGATGTTCACGAATACCTCTCTGCCAGCGCCATGCGGTTGACCGGCGCCGACACCAGCAAGAAAATGGTCGATGCCGGGTTTGGACGCCTTGAGGAGCGCGGCACAATGTTGCCCACAGAAATACCAGAACCGCCGAAAGACTACGCCCCCAAGGTCCCCGGCGGCATCCTCAGCGAAGAATACGGGCTCAGAGATGACAGTGCATCCCGCGACAATCTCCGCGCAAAAGTGGCAAATGATGCCGCAGAAGATACCGATGACAATGATGACCCGACGCTTAAAGTGAGCTGACGGGGAGCGGGAACAAAGCGATCCATCAAAGCCTCCCGCTGTGCGGTTTGTGACATAATGCGCTCTTTGTGAGCTCGCGGAGCCTGTGGTGTCTTTTATTTTTCGAGTGTTGCGCTATATCAGCTGGCCTGTAGTTGCCGGCCTGCTTGCGGCCGCACTGTTCATGTTATTACTGCCGGAAACGCTCAACAACGCAGCCAAAATGGAAACCAGGGGGTTGTCACCGGGCGTTTCCGGAGAGTGGCAGGGGCCAGCCTCGTATGCCTCAGCTGTACAACGGGCATCGGCATCGGTCGTCAACATTTATACGCGTAAAACGCTCGAGCGC